>JAZQKN010000038.1:0-55672 GCA_045542175.1 Acutalibacteraceae bacterium
CAGACTTTGCCCCGAGTGCGGTTATTATAACGGCAAGCAGGTAGTTGTTAAGGAAGCATAAGTCTAAAATAAAGCGGCAGAGGTTGTAAAACCCCTGCCTTTTATTTTACCCCAACGGGGTAAAACAAGGTTCTTGCACGCAGTGCAAGGTTCTTATTTTTAACTAAGCCAAAAAACAAGGTTCTCGAGCGAAGCGAGAGGTTCTTATTTTTGTATTTAAGGCGAAAACAAGGTTCTCGAGCGAAAATAAAAACACCCCTCTGATTTTCAGAGGGGTGTTGCTGTTTATTGATTATACGCCCGAATAAGCTGCGAAGCCGCCGTCAACGGGAAGAATGATACCTGTGATGAATGCTGAATATGCTTCGTCACAGAGGAAAAGAAGTGCGCCCGAAAGGTCTTCGGGTGTACCGAAACGGCGAAGGGGAGTGTGGGTGATGATTTTGTTTGAACGTGCGGTAAGTGAGCCGTCTTCGTTGAAAAGAAGGGTCTTATTCTGGTTTGTTGAGAAGAAACCGGGAGCGATTGCGTTAACTCTGATTCCAACGTCTGCAAAATGAACAGCCATCCACTGTGTGAAGTTTGAAACGGCTGCCTTTGCTGCCGAGTAAGCGGGGATTTTTGTGAGAGGTCTGTATGAATTCATTGAAGAAACGTTGAGAATGCTTGCGTTTTCTTTGCCGACCATATCCTTTGCAAAGCACTGTGTTGTAAGAAGTGTGCCGAGGAAATTAAGGTTGAAAACGAATTCAATTCCCTTTGCGTCAAGGTCAAAGAAGGTTTTAACGCCCTCTGCCTTTTCTGCGATGTCGCTCAGTTCAAGAGTTTCCTTTGTTGTTGTGCCGAGAGGTGAGTTGCCGCCCGCACCGTTAATGAGAATATCGCAAGTGCCGAGTGTGGCATTGATTTTTTCTTTTGCCGCTTCAAGGCTTTCTGCCTCAAGAACATTGCAGCCAACTGCAAGTGCTGTGCCGCCTGCTGCGTTGATTTCGTCAACAACAACCTGTGCTGCTTCTTCTCTTAAATCAAGAACGGCAACCTTAACGCCCTGTGCCGCAAGGTCTTTTGCAAAACCGCTGCAAAGAACACCGCCGCCGCCTGTTACAACTGCAACTCTGCCTTTAAGATTTTCGTGAATCATTTTAATTTCTCCTTTCTGATTAAAAGGTAATATCTGTACTTGCGTTTTCTTTTGAAGACTGATAACTTGCCGCAACGATTTTTGCCGCGTGACCGCCTTCAAAAGAATCAATTTCAAACTTCCTGCCTGTTTTGAGGCAGTCATAAAAATCGTTGATAAGAACGGAATGTCCTTTTCCCCAATAGCTTTCGCCGTGGTAAATACCCTCGGATTTCTGACAGATTACGTTAAGATTACCGTCTTCGTCAATCTGATAAAGCTTTTCGCCCTCAATGCGGAGCTTTCCGTTTTCAAGGGTTATTTCGATGAATACTTCCGAGTTTTCGGAGAAAGCGGTTGTGGCGTAAAGCAATGCCGTAACGTTGTTATCAAGCTCCATAAGTACGCTCACGTTATCCTCAACCTCAATTATGCCCTTGAGGTGGTCGTTTGAAACGTGGGCTGTTATTTTTTTGCATTTGCCGCCGAAATGCTGAACAAGGTCAACGGTGTGGATTGCCTGATTGATTAAAACACCGCCGCATTCTTTGTCGAGAGTGCCGTGCCAATCGTCGGAATAATATTCCTCATCTCTTGACCACGTTACAAAAGCTCTGATTGCTTTTACCTTGCCGAGAGTACCCGAGGCAATGACTTTGTCCGCTTCGCAAACGCAACTGTTATATCTGTTCTGAAAACAGACTGCAAGCTGCTTTCTGCTTTCGGTCTGAGCGTTTCTGAGCGTTTCTACCTCTTCGGGGGAAACGGAGCAAGGTTTTTCAACAAGGACGTTTATGCCCTTTTTTAAGGCTTTTACAGCCATATTCGTATGAAGATAATGCGGTGTGCAGATGTGAAGAGCATCGGGAGTTTCATTTTCAAGAAGCTCATCAAAGCTGTAATAAGCCTTTGCACCGAATTTTGTTGCGGCTTCGTTTGCTCTTTCGGGTTTTATATCCGCAACGGCAACAATCTGAACGTCGGGATTTTCCGAGAGAGCGGCGAAATGAACTTTTGAAATGTTACCGCATCCTACTACAGCAACTTTCATATAATCACAACCTTTCAGCGATTAAAAAGTTGATGACATATCGCCCTGAACGCTTTCAACAACTACCTTTTTGTCAGCGTTGCCTGCGGCGATTTTTTTCTGAAGCTCTGCGAAATAAAGGTCTTCGTCAACGGGAAGTTCAACTTCCTTGCCGAGCCAAGATGAAAGGTGAGCGGCATTGGAGATTGAAAGACCTCTGATACCTTCTTCACCGTTAGCGGTAAGAGGCTCGCCACGAAGAATTGCCGCTGCAAATTTATTTGTAACTTCCGAATGCTGTTTGTTACGGCCGTCGGTTTCAACCTCAATCCATTCACCGTTAACTGAGCCGAAGCCTTCGGTTGCGGTTGCGCAGTGCTCTGAAACTTTGCCTTCGAGCTTATAAAGCATAAGCTTGTTGTTTTCGCAAACGAGCTTGCCGCCGTCAAGAGTGATTTCAAATCTGTTTGTGCCGGGGCAGTCGCCTGTTGTTGTGATGAAAGTACCTGTTGCGCCGTTTGCGTATTCTACGTAGATGGTAACGTCGTCTTCAACTTCAATATCGTGCCATTTGCCTTCGTGGCAGAAAGCTCTTACCTTAACGGGAAGACCGCAAATCCACTGCCAGAGGTCAAGGTTATGGGGACACTGATTAAGAAGAACGCCGCCGCCTTCACCTTCCCAGGTAGCTCTCCATCCGCCTGAATTATAATAAGCCTGAGTGCGGTACCAGTCGGTGATAATCCAGCTTACTCTTCTGATTTCGCCGAGCCCGCCGCTCTGTACAATTTCACGCATTTTTCTGTAAACGCAGTTTGTACGCTGATTATACATAATACCGAAAACGCGGTCGGTCTTTGCTGCGGCTTCATTCATTTCTCTTACCTGCTTTGTGTAAACACCTGCGGGTTTTTCGGTGAGAACGTGAAGACCCTTTGAAAGAGCGTACTGTGCGATGGGTGAGTGGTCATAGTGAGGGGTTGCGATAAGAACAGCGTCAACTTCGCCGCTGTCGATAAGAGCTTCGGCGGTATCGAAGCATTTGATTCCGGGCATAAGCTCTTTGGCAGCCTCAAGTCTTGCGGGATTGATGTCGGCACAGGCTGTGAAACGGAGTTCCTTGTGCTTACCTTCAAGGTTCATTTTGATATGAGAGGTACCCATATTGCCGACACCGATAATGCCGAATTTTACCGGCTGAACTTTGTTTTCAATGATATTATGAATAGCTGTGCAAGCGGCGGCAAATGAAGTTTTGTTATCGGGATAAACAAACTTCTTGTTCATTGCCTTTGCGGTTGCGTCGTCGGGCTCAAGATTATCAAGACCTTCAAAGACTCTCAGATGAGGCTCAACGGAAAGGAAATAAACCTTTTCTTCATTGTCAAGAGCGCGGAGAATTTCTTCAAGGTGACCGTCGCCTTCACCTGCGGGAACAACAGTATCGATTTCCGCAATGCAGTCTTTAACGTGGAAATAAGTTATGTAATCCTTAAGTGCTTCAAAGCCCTTGAGGGTGTCTGTACCGCACTGGATATAGTTTGAGGGGTCGAAAATGCAACCGAGTCTGTCGCCGAAATGCTCAGCAATTTCAAGGCATCTTTCATAGATATCACCGTAAATGCCTTTTTCGTTTTCGTGGCAGCAGAGAATACCGTGTTCGTTTGAATAATCAACCATAGCGGTAAGTCTTGCATAAACCTCGTCTTTATATTCCTCAAGGCTCTGACCCTGAGTGAAGAAGAAGCTGAACATTCTGATATATTTTGTATCAAGAACTTTTGCAACCTCAACGGTCTGCTTGAAAGCTTCAAAGTGAGGTGCAAAATCGTCTGTGATTTCGATTTTACCGTAGTGTGAGCCGATTGATGAAACCTTGATTCCCGCATCGTCAAGAATCTTTTTAAGGTTTTTTGCTTCCTCAACGGTGAAATTTGAAATGTTTTTACCGTTAACGTTGCGAAGCTCGATGTAATCAATGCCGTTGGCTTTGCAGGCTTCTATCTGCTCGTAAATATCGGCAGAAGCTTCATCTGCAAAAGCGGAAAATAAAAATTTTGCCATAGGATTACCTCCGTTTACTTAATCAAAATAATTTTACCAACCTTTTATTAATATTTCAAGTATATTATATAAAATAAAGCAAAAAAAACCGCACCTTTCGGTACGGATTTCAGCTTTATTATTCAGCGTCGTCAGCGTTTTCCCAGTTATGCCAAACTGCCTGAACGTCATCGTTGTCTTCAAACATTTCAAGCATTTTGCTCATATTTTTGATGTCGTCGGGATTGGTGAGTGCTGTGTATGTTGAGGGAACGTATTCAACCTCTGCGGAAACGAAAGTGTAGCCCTTTGCTTCAAGGTCTTCACGGATTGCGCCGCAGTCATTGGGTTCTGTTCTGATTTCGAAAACGCCGTCTTCTGTAAGGAAGTCTGTTGCACCCGCTTCAAGTGCGTCTTCCATAAGCTTTTCTTCGTCAACGCCTTCCTGTTCAATAACAATTACGCCCTGCTTTGAGAACATAAATGAAACGCAGCCTGACTGACCCATATTTCCGCCGTATTTGTCGAAATAGTGGCGAACGTCGCCAGCTGTTCTGTTACGGTTATCGGTAAGTGTTTCAACGATAACTGCGATGCCTGAGGGGCCGTAGCCTTCGTATACGATTTCTTCGTAATCTGCGCCGCCTGTTTCGCCCGCAGCCTTCTTGATGATTCTGTCGATGTTATCGTTAGGAACGTTGTTGGCTTTTGCCTTTGCGATAACGTCCTTGAGCTTTGAGTTTGATGCGGGGTCGGGACCGCCTTCACGAACTACAACTGCAATTTCTCTGCCGATTTTGGTAAAGATTTTTGCACGCTGATTATCGGTTTTTTCTTTTTTACGCTTAATTGTGCTCCATTTTGAATGGCCTGACATTTATAAAACCTCACTTTGTTAGTGTTTTTAACCTTGATATTATATAACAACACGCAAGATGTTGTCAAGTTTTATATGCTTTGTTTGAATCCCTTGCCGAGAATTTCGTTGGCTTCGCTTACTATGGTGAACGTTTTGTCATCAACGGAATTTACGGTTTTGAGAATGCCTGAAATTTCGTGTTTTCTGGCAACGCATAAAAGCACGCTTTTGTCTGTGCCTGTGTAAGCACCTTTTGCGGGGATAACCGAAACGCCTCGGGGTGATGACTGAACAATCGCCTGTGAAACCTCATCGGCTTTGTCGGTTACTATCATAAGCATTTTACCGTTACCCGTGCCGTAGATAAGGGCGTCGATAACCTTTGTGCTCACAAAAATCATAACAATGGCGTAAAGTCCGCTTTCAACGCTTCTGAAAACAATCATTCCCGCACCGACTACCAAAGCGTCGGCAAGCATAACGATTGTGCCGACAGTAATATGCGGCCATCTTTTATGAACAAGTCTGCCGACAATATCCGTGCCGCCGCTTGTTGCGCCCGTTACCATTATAAGACCGAGCCCCGTACCCTGTAAAACACCGCAGAAAATCGCCGCAAGAAGCGGATTGCCCGTATAGGTAAAGGGGATAAATGCGGTAACGTCAAGTGCAGTTGAAAGAATAACCGTTACCCACAACGTTCTTGCAACGAGCTTTTTGCCGAGAAAAATCCACATAAGGATAAGCAGGGGAATGTTCATAATAAGGTTTGCGGTACCTACAGGGAAATCCGAAAGGAAATTTACGATAACCGCAAGACCTGTTATACCGCTTTGTGCAATGGCATTCGGAATTGAAAAGCTGTTAACGCCTATTGAATAGAGAACGCAGCCGACAATCCAGATGCCGTTATTTTTTAGCAACTCTTGTACTTTATCTTTTGTCATTCAGAAACCTCTCCGTCAATACGAATTACGCTGTAAAGTTCATTTATTCTTTCTGTTTCACCTTTAAGGTAAAGCCAACCGAAAAGGCATTCGAGTCCCGTTGCGTAATGGTAGTCGGCACTCGACTGATTTTTGGGAATACCGCCTGTGTGAGCGTTTCTTCCTCTTTTGAAAACTGCCTCTTCGTCTTCGGTGAGAAAGGGCAGAATTTTTGCAATTGCCGCCGCCTGTGCCGATGCGCAGACTCTTGTGCTTGCCGCCTTGTGAAGAGCGTTTACAGGTCGGTTTGCTTCGCACACAAGCTCGCTTCTGACAAGCAGATCAAACACCGTATCGCCCACAAAAGCAAGTGTGAGCGGGCTGAGTGAAGAAACGTTGGTATTCTTTTCAAGTAAAGAAATCAGAAATATCCCTCTCAATCAGTTAACAAAATCGAATTCAAGGTCATAGATGGAAACGGTGTCGCCCTCATTGATTCCTCTTTCACGCAGAGCATCAATTATGCCGCTTGAAATAAGAGTTCTCTGGAAATACTGCAGCGATTCATAGTCGTCAAGGTCGGTGCGCTGAAGAATTTTGAGAAGCCAGGGTGCTTCAACAAAATAAACATTATCCTGAACGGTGATTGTAAAGCCTTTGTCTGCCTGCTTTTCAAACATTGCAAGGGGAATGTTTTCACTGTCGTATTTCTTGATGGGGGGCAGAGTCTGAAGCTTGTTCCATACCGCGCTGATGAGCTTGTCGGTGCCCTCTGTTATGGGCGCACACATTGTATGGTATTCATAGCCTCTGCTTTCAAAATAATCCTGAAGTCTTTCAAGCTGTTCATCGGTTGCAAGGTCAATTTTGTTTGCCGCAACAATCTGAGGACGCTTTGCAAGCTCGGGGTCGAATTTTTCAAGCTCTTTATTAATGATTTCAAAATCTTCAATGGGGTCTCTGCCTTCACTGCCCGCGGCATCAACGATATGCACAAGCAGACGGCAACGGTCAACGTGGCGCAGGAATTCGTGACCGAGACCGACGCCGTCACCCGCACCTTCAATAAGACCGGGAATATCCGCCATAACGAAAGAGCTGCCCTCGCCGAGCGAAACAACGCCGAGTACGGGAGTTATGGTGGTGAAATGATAGTTTGCAATTATGGGTTTTGCCTGGCTGACAACCGAAACAAGCGTTGATTTGCCTACGTTCGGGAAGCCGAGAAGACCTACGTCGGCAAGGAGTTTAAGCTCAAGGCTGACTTCCCATTCTTCACCGGGAGTGCCTTCCTTTGCAAAACGGGGCACCTGTCTTGTGGGGGTTGCAAAATGGGGATTACCCCATCCGCCTCTGCCGCCCTTTGCGGCAATAAAGGGCTCGTCAGTGCTCATATCCGCCATAACGGCACCGCTTTCAACCTCTTTTATTATTGTGCCTCTGGGCACTCTGATTATGAGGTCTTCACCGCGTCTGCCTGTTTTACGTCCGCCCGAGCCGTTTTCACCGTTGGGAGCTGTGTATTTTCTTTTGTAACGGAAATCGGCAAGGGTTGAGAGGTTATCGTCAACCTGGAATACAACGTTTCCGCCTCTGCCGCCGTCGCCGCCGTCGGGTCCGCCCGCGGCAACGTATTTTTCTCTGCGGAAGCTTACGGCACCGTTGCCGCCTTTACCCGCTTTTATTTTAATTTTTGCTACGTCTACAAACATAATAAATCCTTTCATTATCAAAAAACGCACATAAATCTACATAATACATTATATCCCAAAGAAAACCCTTTTACAATATGCAAATATAATAACTTTATCATATAAAATAAAAATATTATTTACAAATATTTTACTATTATTTTTTAAAATAATGTGATATAATATCTATTAATTATAAAATAGGGTAGTATCGGCAGGTGAAAGCATGGCAGTTAAAATCACAGCAATTGAAGAAAACAGCATTGCTCAGCGCAAGAAAATCGGGCAGGGTGACGAGCTTTTAAAAATCAACGGCAACGAAATAAACGACGTTCTTGATTACCGTTTTTATATCAACGATAAAAAGCTTGTGCTTTCGCTGAAAAGTGCCGACGGCAAATTCAAAACCGTTACCGTGCGCAAGGATGAATTCGAGGATATAGGTCTTGAATTTGAAACCTATCTTATGGACAGGCAGCAGCACTGCAAAAATAAGTGTATTTTCTGTTTCATCGACCAGCTTCCGAAGGGACTTCGTGAGAGCCTTTATTTCAAAGACGACGATTCAAGGCTTTCATTTCTTTTCGGCAACTATATAACGCTCACCAATATGAACGATGCGGAAATTGACCGCATAATCAAAATGCATATCAGCCCCGTTAATATTTCGGTGCAGACAATGAATCCCGAGCTCAGGGTTAAAATGATGCTCAATCCGAGGGCGGGCGAATCGCTGAAATATATCAAACGCCTTGCGGATGCGGGAATTTCAATCAACACCCAGCTTGTTTTATGTCCGGGAATCAACGACGGCAAGGAGCTTGAATTCAGCATAAAAGAACTGTTTAAGCTTTATCCTGCGGTGCAGAGCATTGCGGCGGTGCCTGTCGGTTTATCCGACCACAGAAAGGGACTTTATCCGCTCGAGCCCTACACTCCCGAAACTGCGGCAGAGGTTATTGACCTGATTGACAGCTTGAATGAGGAATTCCGAAAAGAAAACGGCGAGATAATTGCATATGCCGCTGATGAGTTTTACCTCAAGGCGGGCAGACCTATGCCCGATGCGGATTATTACAACGGTTTTCCTCAGCTTGAAAACGGCGTAGGTATGTGGGCTTTGCTTGAGTCTGAATTTGACGAAGCTCTTGCAGATTGTGAAAAATCCGAATTGAGCAGAAAAGCAACAATCGTTACGGGCGAAGCGGCATTCCCGCTGATTAAAAAGCTTGCCGATAAGGCGATGCAGAAAATCAAAGGTCTTGATATAAAAGTAATTCAGGCAAAGAATAAGCTTTTCGGCAGTATGATTACTGTTTCGGGATTGCTTTGCGGCAAAGATATTATTGATGCCGTAAGCGGGGTTGACCTCGGCGAAGAGCTTATCATACCGCCCAACTGTTTAAGAAGTGAGGGCGATATGCTTCTTGATGATATGACGGTTTCCGAAATGTCGGAGACCCTTAAAGTTAAAGTTACGGCAAATGGCAGTTCGGGCGGCGAATTGCTTTGTGCGATGTTAGGAGGTAATTAAATGGCAGGCAATGTTGTAGCAATTGTCGGCAGACCTAACGTGGGAAAATCCACCCTTTTCAATAAACTGGTAGGAGCGAGACTCTCTATCGTGGATGATACACCCGGCGTTACCAGAGACAGAATTTACGGCGACTGCGAATGGCTCGGCAGACATTTTATGCTTATCGATACAGGCGGTATTGAGCCGTATTCCGACGATATTATTTTAAAACAGATGAGAAGGCAGGCACAGCTTGCCATCGACAGCGCAGAGGTTATTATTCTTGTAACCGATTTGCGCTCGGGCGTTGTTGCAACCGACGCAGAGGTTGCGGCTATGCTTCAGAAGAGCGGAAAACCCGTTATTCTTTGCGTTAACAAGTGCGATACAATCGGCGAGCTTCCGCCCGATTTTTACGAGTTTTACAATCTCGGCCTCGGCGACCCCATTCCCGTTTCATCGGTACACGGTCTGGGTACGGGAGATTTACTTGACGAAGTGCTTAAGTATCTTCCCGATGCGGCAACCGAAGCTGAAGAAGAGGACGCAATCAAGGTTGCGGTTATAGGCAAACCCAACGTAGGTAAGTCATCGCTTGTCAACGCCGTTCTCGGTGAGGACAGAATGATTGTTTCAAACATTGCGGGAACAACCCGTGATGCAACCGACTCAATCGTTGAAAATTCACACGGCAAGTTTGTGTTTATCGATACCGCGGGTTTAAGACGCAAGAGCAAGGTTTACGACCAGGTTGAAAAATATTCTGTTATCCGCGCAAAAATGGCGGTTGAAAGAGCACAGGTCTGCGTTATTATGATTGACGCACAGGAAGGCTTCACAGAGCAGGATTCAAAGGTTGCGGGTATCGCTCACGAAATGGGCAAGGCTTGCATTATCGCGGTCAATAAATGGGATCTTGTTGAAAAAGACGGCAAAACAATGGACAGCTACCGCAAAAAGCTTATGAAAGACTTTGCGTTTATGTCTTATGCACCCATTATTTTCATTTCCGCAAAAGAGAAAATCAGACTTGACCGTCTTTTTGAGCTTATTAAATTTGTTGATACGCAGAATGCTATGCGTATTTCAACAGGCAAGCTCAATGACGTTCTTGCGGACGCAACGGCAAGAGTTCAGCCTCCCACAGACAAGGGCAAGCGTCTTAAGATTTATTATATGACCCAGGCTTCAACAAGACCGCCAACATTCGTTTGCTTCGTTAATAACGCAGAGCTTTTCCATTACAGCTATCAGCGTTATATCGATAATCAGATAAGAGAAATCTTCGGTCTTGAAGGCACACCGACCAAAATGATAATCCGTGAAAGAGAGTCGGGCAAGAAATGATAGTTTTGGGAATAGACCCCGGCTATGCAATAGTCGGTTGCGGAGTGGTTGAATATAAGAGCAATCATTTCAGAGTGCTTGAATACGGAGCAATCACAACCGAGGCTCACACTCCGTTCAACGAAAGAATAGAAAAAATATTCGATGAAGCTTATGCTTTGATTCAGAAACACAAGCCCGATGCCATGGCGATTGAAAAGCTGTTTTTCAATACCAACCAGAAAACCGCCATTGACGTTGCTCAGGCAAGAGGTGCTTTGGTGCTTGCGGCGCAGAAATGCAGAGTGCCGATTTTTGAATATACGCCGCTTCAGGTAAAGCAGAGCGTTGTAGGCTACGGCAGAGCGGAAAAGAAACAGGTGCAGGAGATGACGAGAGTTATGCTCAACCTTGAAAAAATTCCGAAGCCCGACGATGCCGCCGATGCTCTTGCAATGGCAATCTGCCACTGCCACAGTGCGGGCTCGCTCATAGGCAGACTCAATCAGTTATAATTTTTAAAGGAGCTTAAAGATGTTTTACAGCATTACGGGAAAAGTTGTTTATGCCGATGAAAACAGCGTTGCGATTGATTGCAACGGTGTTGCGTTCAGACTTTTTACAACCTTGAATACTTTGAAAAAATGTGCTCCCGTCGGTCAGGAGCAGATGCTTTATACGATTCTCAACGTGCGTGAAGATGCGCTTGACCTTTTCGGTTTTGCCGATAAAAGCGAGCTTGATTGCTTTAAGCTTCTCACAAGTGTTTCGGGCGTAGGTCCAAAAGCGGGTCTTGCCGTTTTATCTCAGCTTACACCCGACCGTCTTGCACTGTGCGTTGCAGGTGGCGATATCAAGTCGATAACCGCCGCACAGGGCGTAGGAGCCAAAATAGCGCAGAGAATCGTGCTTGAGCTCAAAGGTAAGCTTGAAGGCTTTGCTGCAAGCGCAGAAGCACTCGGCGATATTGCCGCCGCACAGAAGGCAACCGTCAGCTATGCGGGTGAAGATGCGGTCAACGCTCTTGTAATGCTCGGCTACAGCCGCTCCGAAGCAAGCATAGCCGTCGGCAAGCTTGACGGCAACCTTTCAACTGAAGATATGATTAAGCAGGCTCTCAAACAGCTTGCAAAGAATTTTTAATAGGGGAGGATAACCGTGGATTTCGACCTTGAAAACAGAATCGTTGCTCCCGAGTTTTCATCCTTGGAAGATAACGATATTGAAATATCATTAAGACCCAAGACTTTAGGCGAATATATAGGACAGGATAAAGTTAAAGAAAACCTTTCCGTTTACATTGAAGCCGCACGCCGCAGAGGCGATACTCTTGACCACGTTTTGCTTTACGGCCCTCCCGGACTCGGTAAAACAACACTTGCGGGCATTATCGCCAATGAAATGGGCGTTAATTTCAGAGTAACCAGCGGCCCCGCAATCGAAAAACCGGGCGACCTTGCCGCACTCCTGACAAATCTTAACGAAGGCGACGTACTCTTTATTGACGAAATTCACCGCCTTTCAAGAGCTGTTGAAGAAGTGCTTTATCCCGCAATGGAAGACAACGTGCTCGATATTATCATCGGCAAAGGTCCTTCCGCAAGGTCAATCCGTCTTGATTTGCATAAATTCACCCTTGTCGGTGCAACAACAAGAGCGGGTCAGCTCAGCGCACCTTTGCGTGACCGTTTCGGTGTAATTCTTCGACTTGAAATGTATACTCCCGAGCAGCTTTCGGAAATTGTTAACCGAAGCGCGGGAATTCTCGGAATCGATATCGACCCCAAGGGCGCTCTTGAAATTGCTTCACGCTCAAGAGGTACTCCGAGAATTGCAAACCGACTTCTCAAAAGGTCAAGAGACTTTGCACAGGTTATGTGCGAGGGCAAGATAACAAAAGAAGCTTCGGCAATTGCCCTTGACAGAATGGAGATTGACGAGCTCGGTCTTGATTCGATTGACAGACTTATTCTCACAACAATGATAAAGAATTATAACGGCGGTCCCGTAGGACTTGAAACCATTGCGGCGGCAATCGGTGAAGAAGCCGTTACCATAGAAGACGTTTATGAGCCGTATCTTATGCAGGTCGGATTTTTAAGCCGTACCCCGAGAGGCAGACAGGTGACTCCCGCAGGCTATGCCCACCTCGGAATAGCTATGCCGGGTCAGCAGAGATTGGATGTGTAATAATGAGAAAAGCAGATAACTGGAAGGATTATGAACTTATAGATTGTTCTGACGGTGAGCGTCTTGAACGCTGGGGAGATATTATTCTTGTGCGTCCCGACCCTCAGGTAATCTGGAAAACACCCAAAGAGAATCCTCTTTGGTATAATCCTCACGCAATATATAACCGCTCAAACACAGGCGGCGGAAGCTGGCAGGTATGCAAAAAGATGCCCGACGTGTGGCAGATAAGCCTTGATGAGCTTAAATTCAACATCAAAACAATGGGCTTCAAGCATACGGGTCTTTTCCCCGAGCAGGCGGTTAACTGGCAGATGACTGCCGATATAATCAAAAACGCAGGCAGACCCGTCAGAGTGCTTAACCTGTTTGCGTATACAGGCGGTGCAACCGTTGCCGCTCTCAATGCGGGTGCAAGCGTAACCCACGTTGACGCATCAAAGGGTATGACCCTCTGGGCAAAGGAAAACGCGGCGGCAAGCAAGGTATCCGATGCACCCGTACGCTGGCTTGTTGATGACTGCATCAAGTTTGTTCAGCGTGAAATCAGAAGAGGAAATAAATACGATATCATCATTATGGACCCGCCCTCATACGGCAGAGGTCCGGGCGGCGAAGTATGGAAGCTTGAAAACGAAGTTCACGGCTTTGTTGAGCTTTGTATGCAGGTGCTCAGCGATGACGCTCTGATGGTGCTTATCAATTCTTACACAACGGGACTTTCGCCCAGCGTTATGGAGTATATACTCGGTGAAACCGTACAAAAGAAATTCGGCGGTACAACAAGCAGTGATGAAATCGGCATTCCCGTTTCATCAAAGCCCGGCAGGGTTTTGCCTTGCGGAGCAAGTGCTATCTGGAAAGGAAAGAGTGTAAAATGAAAAGCATAAAACCCGGCAGAGGTCCGTCACTCAAGGGCGGAATAATCGGCATAGCGGTTGCACTTTTCGGAGTGTTCTGGACTGTTATGGCGGCGGTTATGGGTGCTTGGATTATGATTCCTTTCGGTTTGATTTTCATAGGAATTGCAGTTGTGAATACAATTTATGATTTTAAAAATGCAACAGGCAAAAACCGATATTCCGAATATGATATAACCGATGAAAACGAGGAACCTGACCCTTGGAATGAGCACTTTGGAAATAATAACACACAAAGCTTTTCCGAACAGATAAAAAAAGGCAGATATTGTCCTTATTGCGGCACAAAGAACGAAGAAAACTATAAGTATTGTACCGATTGTGGCAGGGAATTGCCGTAATTTCAGTCTTATTGAAGGATTTTATATGAGCGAAAAATTAATTGAATTTGAAAACGTTTCATTTTTATATGATGCAGACGACGAAGAGCAGGCGGCAGAGCCCGTACCTGCACTTATGGGTATTGACTTAACGGTCAATAAGGGCGAGTTTGTAGCCGTGCTCGGTCATAACGGCTCGGGCAAAAGTACCCTTGCAAAGCTCTGCAACGCAATCTACGAGCCTTCAAGCGGCACGGTAAGAGTTAAGGGCATTGTTGCGGATACCGAAGAAAAAGAAAACGAAGTGCGCAAAATCGTCGGAATGGTTTTCCAGAATCCCGATAATCAGATTGTTGCAACAATAGTTGAAGACGACGTTGCTTTCGGTCCCGAAAACCTCGGCGTTGATCCCAAAGAAATCAGAGTCAGAGTTGATGAGGCTCTCAAGGCTGTGAATATGTATGACCTTCGTTTCCGTGAGCCGCATAAGCTTTCGGGCGGTCAGAAGCAGAGAGTTGCAATTGCAGGTGTACTCGCAATGCAGACAGAGTGTATCGTTCTCGATGAGCCCACCGCAATGCTTGACCCTATGGGCAGAGAAGAGGTTATGAAAACCGTTCACCGAATGAACAGGGAAATGGGCATAACCGTAATTCTTGTAACCCATTTTATGGATGAAGCCGTCAAGGCGGACAGAGTTGTTGTTATGGACGGCGGCAAAATCGTTATGCAGGGAACACCAAAAGAAATCTTTTCTCAGGTTGACAGGCTCCGCGGCTACGGTCTTGACGTTCCGCAGTCAACCGAGCTTTGCCACGTTCTCGGTGTAAAAGAAGGCGTTCTGAGTGTTGACGAATGCGTTGACGAAATTGCCTCAATGCTTGGAGGTGCCGTAAAATGAGCCACGCAATAGAAATTATCGGTCTCACACATTATTATTCAAAAGGCACTGCACAGCAGGTGGCGGCGATTGATAACGTTGACCTCACAATAGAAAAAGGCGAGCTTGTGGGAATTATCGGTCACACGGGCTCGGGTAAAAGCACACTTATTTCACATTTCAACGGACTTTTAAAGCCTGACAGCGGCAAGGTGCTCGTTGACGGTGTTGATATCTGGAAAGATAAGGAAACTTTAAGACAGTCAAGATTCAAGGTCGGTCTTTGTTTCCAGTATCCTGAATATCAGCTCTTTGAAGAAACCGTTTACAAGGATATTGCTTTCGGTCCCAAGAATATGAAGCTTTCCGAAAAGGAAATCAAAGAAAGAGTTTTCAAGGCTGCCGCTCTTGCAGGAGTAAAGGGCGAGCATCTCAATAAATCACCCTTCGACCTTTCAGGCGGTGAAAAAAGAAGAGCCGCCATTGCGGGCGTTATGGCAATGGAGCCAGAAGTGCTTATTCTCGATGAGCCTGCCGCGGGTCTTGACCCGAGGGGCAGAAAAGAGCTTATCGCAATGATAAGGGAATACAGAAAACAGACGGGCTCAACCGTAGTTGTTGTTTCTCACAGTATGGAAGAAATTGCGGGTATGGCGGACAAGGTTGTTGTTATCAACAATGCAAAGGTTGCTATGCAGGGTACGGTTGACGAGGTTTATTCAAGAGGCGAAGAGCTTCGCAAAATGGGTCTTAACGTGCCCGAAATAACCGAAATTTTTGCAAAGCTCCGTGCAAAGGGAATTGACGTACCCGCAAACGTTTATACCGTTGAACAGGGTGCTGAAATTCTTGAAAAGCTTGCGGGGAGGTGCAACGGATGATAAGGGATATAACAATCGGCCAGTATTATCCCGCCGATTCGCTCCTTCACAGGGTTGACCCCCGAATGAAGCTTATTCTCACTTTTGCAATGATTGTTGTTATCTTTCTGTGCAAAAGCTTTTTATCGCTCGGACTTATTGCCGTAACCGCAGTTGCAGCGGTTATACTTTCAAAAGTACCTGTCAAAATGATATTGAAAAGCCTTAAGCCGCTTGTGATAATTCTTATATTCACGGCAATTCTCAATATTTTCTATACAACGGGCGGAAAAGTTTATTTTGCCTGGAAATTCATTGAGATAACCGAAAAAGGCGTTAACACTGCAGTGTTCACAATGATAAGAATCATCGTGCTTGTAACAATCAGCTCGTTGCTGACCTATACAACAACGCCCACAATGCTTACCGATGCTCTTGAAAGGGTTTTGTCTCCTCTCAAGATTTTCAAAATCAAGGTTCATACCCTTGCTATGATGATGACTCTTGCTTTAAGATTCATTCCCACTCTTATTGAAGAAATCGACAGAATTATGAACGCACAGAAAGCAAGAGGCGCCGACCTCGAAAGCGGCGGAATCGTACAGAGAGCAAAGGCTCTTGTGCCGATTTTCATTCCGCTTATGGTTTCGGCTTTCAGAAGAGCTTACGAGCTTGCGTTTGCAATGACCTGCCGCTGCTATACGGGCGGCGAGGGCAGAACAAGAATGAAGCAGATGAAGCTCAAGGGTATCGATTACCTTGCTCTCACAGCCTGTGTTGCAATTACAGCAGGCATAATTACTCTTAACATTTTCTTTACGGCGGTAATTTAATTATGCGTAATTTGTTGCTTACAATTTCATTCGACGGAACAGCATATCACGGCTGGCAGGTGCAGGAAAATGCCGTTACCGTTCAGCAGACGCTTCAGGATGCTCTTGAAAAAATCTGTTCAAACAGAGACAACGTTGTCGGCTGTTCAAGAACGGATTCGGGCGTTCACGCAAATATGTACTGCTGTAACGTCAGAACGGAAAGCACCGTTGCCTGTGACAGGCTTGTAACGGCTCTTAACGCCGTTATGCCCCGTGACATTGCCGCTCTTGATTGCAGGGAAGTTGATTTTGATTTCCATGCAAGGTATGATTGCAAGTCAAAGGAATATATTTATAAAATCTGGAATTCGCCCAATAAGAATCCGTTTTTATATAACCATACTTTACATTATAAATATCCGCTTGATGCTGAATTCCTTTCACAGCAGGCGAAGGATTTTATCGGAACTCACGATTTTTCGGCATTCTGTGCCGCGGGCAGCAGTGTTGAGGATACCGTAAGAACGGTTATGAACGCATCTGTTGAGCGTGAGGGAGATATGGTGATTTTCAGAGTTGAGGCAGACGGCTTCCTTTATAATATGGTGCGAATTATGACGGGAACTTTGCTTGATATAGCAAAAGGAAAAATCCCCGCAGATTCAATACCGCAGATAATTGATTCGGGCAGCCGCTTTGCGGCGGGATATACCGCACCCGCAAGAGGTCTTTACCTCAATAACATAAACTATTGACGGAGGGAACTGATTGAAAAACCAAAAAATTATTCCGCTTAAAAAGCTCAGGAATAAAAAGAACCTGAAAAAAATACTGTCACTTCTGATTGCACCCGCCGTTCTGGCTGTTGTTGCCATTGCATTTTTGCTCAGTGCAAGGCTGCTCGGCAACGTTGCGGTTTCAAACTCAATTGACGGTATAAGAGAAATAAAAACTCTTTTTTCAGACGGTAACGGATTTCCGTATGCTCCGGGAGAAGAAAGCATTAATAAAATTGAACTTATTGATAACAGAGTTCTTATCCTCGGTGAGGATAAATGCACCGTGCTTGATAAAAAAGCAGGGGAATGGTTTGAAAATCAGATAACCAATCCCGATTCAAAGGTTATTACCGAAAACGGCAGAGCTTTGATTTACGGCAACGGCTCTTCGCAGATAATTCTTCAAAGCCGTACGGAAGAGCTCGGCAGAGTTGAGGTTGACGGTCAGGTTGTTACGGCGGCACTCGGATATAACGGTGCATTCGCAACCTCGCATACAGGCGAAGAATCGCAGAGCGTTCTTACGGTTTACAACAACCGCTTTAAAAAGCAATTCCAGTGGAATTGCTCCAACGAGCGCATAGCTTCGATTGCTCTTTCCGAAAACGGAAAGAAGGTAGCCGTTGCGGCAGTCGGTGTAAAAGATGCTGAGATATACACAAGAATAATTGTTTTCAACACCAAAGAAACAGAAGCAATTAAAGACGTTAAATTCAGCGGAACGCTTTTCCTTAAAATGGTGTGGACAAATTCCGATGCAATAATTGCCGTTGGCGATAATCAGACGGTAGTTTTTGATAAAAACGGAGAAAAAACAGACACTCTCACTTACGATGACAATGATATTTCCTGCATAAAATCCGATGATAAGGGCAACGTTGCCGTTTGCAGAACGGATTTGGGCGGAGCAAAAACATACATAACAGTTTACAAAAAAGACGGCACAAAGGCTTGCGAAAAGTCCTTTGAGGGCGAAATAACCGATATGGATATCGATAAAAACCGTTTTGCCGTATTAAGAAACGGTGAAATCACCGTATATAATTTCAAAGGAAACGAAAAAGAAAAAATTATTCCCGAAGCAAACGCAAGTCTGCTTTTGCTCAGCTCGGGTAAATGCTATACCGTTGAAAACGGTAAAATCTGCAAATATTAAACGGAGGTGTTTTTATGGATTTTTTACCGTATCTGATAGATGCGGTGGTGGTGCTGATTTTTGTCAGCGTGATTCTTGATGCACGCAGACGGGGTTTTGTGAAAATGGTTCTGTCGCTTATCGCGGCAATAATAAGCATTGTTATTGCGGCGGAAATTTCGGAACCTGTTGCGGTAAAAATCAACGATGCTTACGTGCATGATATAATCGTTGAACAAATTGATAATAATTTAAATGTTGAAGAAATATCTGCAGAAGATATTGAGATTGTTGAAGAGAATATTCCTTCAGAGTTCAGAGGATTTGCAGAGGAGGCAAATGTCTCAATAGAAGAAATTCTTGAACAGGCGGCAAACGCCGAAGGTGACATAATTGAAAACATTGTTGCGTCAGCAGAAGAAAAAATTATAATTCCGATATTGACGGCAATTGCTTTTGCGGCACTCTATATTATACTGATGTTTATATTCAACGTGATAATCGGACTGATAAATACGGTTTTCAAGCTGCCGGTTATAAACAGACTCAATAAAATGCTCGGCGGCATTCTGGGCGTTGTTAAAGGTGTGTTTGTTTTATCGGTGCTCAGTATAGTTGCTGTTTTCGGAGCAAGACTTGTTCCGCAAAACGAAATTGCCGATGCAGTTCTGAATTCAGTTCTGCTCAATAAAATTTTTGAAATAACAACAGATTTCATACTTTAAGGAGGTAACATAATGAAAGCTGTAATTAAAGAATACTTAACGGGTTGCTGGACAGTGCCCAATCTTCTGTCCGTATTGAGAATAATTATGATTCCCATTTTTGCAGTACTTTTCTATAAAGATATGATTGCGTGGGCAGTATTTGTTCTTTTCCTTTCGGGACTCAGCGATTTCCTTGACGGCAAAATCGCACGCAGATTCAATCAGATAAGCGCTCTGGGCAAGCTTCTTGACCCCATTGCAGACAAAATGACACAGATTACAATTGCAATTATGCTCTATTTTGAGTTCAGAAAGAGCAGTGATGATCTTGTTAATGCATTCAGCTGGATTTTCCTTGTTTTCCTTATCAAGGAAGCCGTAATGGTTGTCGGCGGTGCTGTAATGATTATGTTTGGTCTCAAGCCCGTAGCGGCAGAAATGCCCGGCAAAATTGCAACGTTTGTTTTCTATGCGGTTATGATAGTTATTGTTGCTTTCGGCCCCGATATCGGCATTTTTGCAGAAGCTTTCGTTCTGCCCGCAAAGATAATGCTTGCTCTTGTCGGCATCAGCGTTGTGCTCACTATTGTCGCATTCTTCAGCTATATCCCCGGCGTCATCACTCAGGTTAGAGAGAAAAAAGCAAATAAATAATTTTAAAGGATAATACAATGAAACAGGTTTTATGTGCAAAATGCAAAAAACGTCCCGCGATGTTTTTTGTAACCAAGGTTGAGGGCGAAAAGACCACTCAGGAAGGTCTTTGCCTCAAGTGTGCAATGGAAATGAATATCGGCCCTGTAAAGCAGATAATGCAGAGCATGGGAATTTCAGAGGATGAAATTGACGATGTAAGCGAGCAGTTCGAAGCAATGTTCGGCGAAGACGGCGGCTTTGAGCCGGGCGGAGCGGGAACAATGCCTTTCCTCCAGAATTTCGGTGCAATGGGCTCAAATAATTCCGAAAATTCAGCCGAAGCCGAAACTTCTTCCGACTCAACGAGTGAAAAGAAGAAAAAGTGGAGCGGCAGAAAAAGCAAAGAAGAAAAAGCAGACGAAAAGAAACGCAAGTTTCTCGGTCAGTACTGCACCGACCTTACCGCAAAGGCAAAAGCGGGCAGAACAGACCGTATAATCGGACGCGAAAACGAAATTTACCGGGCAGTGCAGATTCTTTGCAGAAGAACAAAGAATAATCCCTGTCTTATCGGTGAGCCGGGTGTCGGTAAAACCGCAATCGCAGAGGGCCTTGCGCTCAGAATTGCGGCGGGTGACGTGCCTGCAAAGCTCCGCGATAAAGAAATTCACCTTCTTGACCTTACCGCTCTTGTTGCGGGTACACAGTTCAGAGGTCAGTTTGAGAGCCGAATCAAGGGACTTGTTGACGAAGTAAAGAGTGAAGGCAACATCATTCTTTTCATCGACGAAGTTCATTCACTTGTAGGCACAGGCGACGCGGAAGGTTCAATGAATGCCGCAAATATTCTCAAACCTTCTCTTTCAAGAGGCGAAATTCAGATTATCGGTGCAACAACTTTCACCGAATACAGAAAATATATCGAAAAAGATGCCGCTCTTGGACGCAGACTTCAGCCTATCAGAGTTGAAGAGCCTTCAATTGAGCAGACAAGCGAAATGCTCAAGGGCGTTAAAGATTACTACGAGGATTTCCATAAGGTTAAGGTCAGCGATACGCTTATCGAAAAAGCAGTTATGCTTTCGGAAAGATATATCAACGACAGATTTTTGCCCGATAAGGCGATAGATTTGCTCGATGAAGCCTGCACCTGTGCAAATCTCCGCGATAAGAATATCAGCAGATATGAAACAGCTCTTGATGAGCTTAAAGAGCTTGAAGAGCGCGAAGCAGAGCTTATGGATAACAACGGCGAGGGCGAAGCTGATTATGAAGAAATAGCCAAAGTAAAAGCAGAGCTTATCCAGAAGAAAGCTGAGTTTGAAGAGCTCGAAAAGCTTGTTGCCGAAAGCAGAGTAACCGAAGAAGACCTTGCAAAGGTTATTCAGCTCTGGACAGGAATTCCTGCAAGCAAGGTTATCGAAAGCGACCTTCGCCGTCTTTCAAACCTTGAAGCAAACCTCAAAGCAAACCTTATCGGTCAGGACGAAGCGATTTCTCTTGTCGGTGCGGCAGTGCGCAGAGGAAGAGTGCAGATAAGCCCCAGAAGAAGACCTGCATCCTTCATTTTCGTAGGTCCCACAGGTGTCGGCAAAACCGAACTTGTAAAGCTTCTTGCGAAAGAGCTTTTTGATACTCCCGAAACCCTTATCCGTCTTGATATGAGTGAGTTTATGGAAAAACACTCAGTTTCAAGAATTATCGGCTCACCCCCCGGATACGTAGGCTATGACGAGGCGGGTCAGCTTACCGAAAAGGTACGCAGAAAGCCCTATTCGGTTGTTCTTTTCGATGAAATCGAAAAAGCACATCCCGACGTTATGAATATTCTTCTTCAGATTCTTGACGAGGGCAAAATCACCGATGCGCAGGGCAGAAACGTCAGCTTTGAAAACACGGTTATCATAATGACCTCAAACGCGGGCAGTAACAGAGGCTCGGGTGCTCTCGGATTTGCAAAAACCAAGAACGAGGCTTCAAAAGAAAGAGCACTCAAGGCTCTTTCCGAATTCCTTCGTCCCGAATTCATCGGCAGAGTTGACGAGGTTGTTGTTTTCAATGACCTTACGCTCGAAAACTACGAAGAAATTGCAAAGCTTATGCTTTCAGAGCTTGTTGACCCCATCGCAGATAAGGGTATAACGTTCACGTGGGATGATAAGGCAATTGAAACAATTGCCCGCCTTTCCGTTGACGGACCCAGAGGCGCAAGAGATTTACGCAATGTTATCCGCAGAAACGTTGAGGACGTTATCACTTCAAAAATCGTCAACAGCTTTGACGAGCCTGTAAAGGCAGTGAAGCTTACCGCCAACGGCGATGAGATTATCTGTAATTTTGAATAATTCAGAAACCGCAGTGAAAACTGCGGTTTTTCTTTTAAACCAAATGCGATTTTAAATAGTATTATAAGTGACGATAAATTTTTTCATAAATGGAAAAATATGTTGCACTGCAGAAAATATAAGCGTATAATAAAAGAGCAAAGAGGGGGACAGAAAAATCTTTGCTGCAAATCAAAATAATTTTTGGAGGGTAAAAAATGAAAACGTTAAAGAAAACTGTGGCAATGCTTCTTGCAACGGTTATCGTAATCACAGGCGGTGCGTTTGCTTTTGCAGAAAGTGCTCCGACAGTTATCGAGTGGGAATTCGAAGATTTGAACACAGAAGAAATATACAAAGAAGAATTCTTGTATGTCGGCGAAGCAAAAGAAGGCACGTTTGTTATCAAGGAAATGAAGGATTACGAAAACGTTTACTATACCTTCAACGTTTCAAAAGCAGGCTACTATGTAATTTCGTATAACTGGTATCCCGTTGACTGGTGTGCCGTTGCAGAAACTTATGAAAACGGCAAAGCAACAGGCGACCGCGAATATTTTGCCACTGACAGTAACGAAGACGTCTCGCTGGTTTATTATCTTGAAGAAGGAATCAATTACATAGGCTTCAATCTTTATGAAGAAGAAAGCTCTGATTCATATGCAAGCATTGAATTTTTGGGTGCGGAAATCACCGACGTAAAATTTGATGAATCGGAAATCCAGGAGCTTCTTATCGGCGCAGAAATCTTTGAATATGAATACGAAGAAGGCTTTTATTGGTGGTCAGATACGGAGATTGTATTCGGCGACGGAAAAACAATCAGCTTACCCGATTATCAGCTTGTTTTTGAAATGGGAGCTCCCCTTGAAAAAGGCGAGATTGAGCTTACACTCAAAGTGCTGGATTACAGCAAGACTTACGTTGTAACGGCTTATGAAATCACAGACGTTGTTTCAGGTGCAAGAGTTATTGAAGAAGAAGCTAAAAAGGCCGAGATTTACTATAACGGCTCAATTAATTACGATAAGCTTGACGGTATGACTCTTGAGGTTGAATTCGTAAACGGGGAAAAGGTTACCGCACCCATCAATTACAGTATAGTTGACGTTCCGTTCCCCAACGGAAAGACCTTTGGCTTTGAGGTCTATTACAGCGCAGAAACAGATGACGAGATTTATATTATGATTTCAGCACCCTACGGTGAAAAAGTAATATCTCAGGAAAAATGTGAAATCATAGAAGCAAGCAAGGAATCAAATAAAGAAGCTTTGAAAAACAATATTTCGTTTGCTTTTGACTGGATAGGCTACAATTTCTCTCTTAACATTTATAACATTGCTTATGCCGAAACGGTTGGCGAAATGATTTTATACTTCTTTTTCGCTATAGGTGATGCGGCTACCGATACTCAGTGGGCATTCAGCAATCTTTTCACCCAACTTATGGCTTATATAACGTATTCACTGTCATTATAATTTAACAAAAAACATAAAGCGACTGCAAAAGCAGTCGCTTTTTTGTTGTCTTTCAGAGTATATCAGCCTGATTCGTGCGGATAATATAGAAGAAAACTCTACTGTAATTATGTTTCTGAGGTGAATTATGACTGTCAGACAGGGTAAATATACGTTGGATTTGCAAAGCAGACCCGTTATTGCGGGTTATGCCGCGGTTGCGGGCAAAAAAGAGGGCGAAGGACCGCTCGGAGATAAATTTGATTATATTTATGAAGACGGTACGGCGGGTGAAAAAACGTGGGAAAAGGCGGAAAGTGTTATCCACGGTGATGCGGTCAACAGAGCAATTGCGAAAGCGGGAATGACACCCGACAAAATCAACATTATTTTTGCGGGTGATTTGCTCAATCAGTGCACGGGAACCACCTTCGGTATACGCGATTTGGGCATACCCTATGCGGGAATGTACGGTGCTTGCTCAACAATGGCGCTTTCTCTTGCAATGGCGGCATCGAGTGTTGATGCGGGACTTGCGCAGACGGCGGTTGCGTCAACCTCATCCCATTTCTGCTCGGCAGAGAAGCAATTCAGAATGCCGCTTGAATACGGAGGTCAGCGCACACCGACCTCACAGTGGACGGCAACGGCGGCGGGTGCGGCGGTATTAACGTCAGGTACGGGCAAGGCGGTTATTGAGAAGGTGATATTCGGTAAAATCTGCGATTACGGGATAAAAGACCCAAATAATATGGGTGCGGCTATGGCGCCTGCCGCAAGCAGTACAATAGCGGCTTTCCTTAAGGATACGCAGACCGTTCCCGAGGATTACGATATGATTCTGACGGGTGATCTGGGGTCGGTAGGCTCAAAACTGCTGGTTGAACTTCTGCAAAAGGAAGAAGGCATTGATATATCGGCAGTTCATAACGATTGCGGAATGATGATTTTTGATTTGCAAAAGCAAAAGGACGTCGGTGCAGGCGGCTCGGGATGCGGTTGCAGCGGTGCGGTTGTTTGCAGTGATATTCTCCAGAAAATTGAGAATTCCGAGCTTAAAAGAGTCTTTTTTGTCGGAACAGGCGCTTTGATGTCAAGCGTTTCTTCGCTTCAGAGCGAATCTATACCCGGCGTTGCCCACGGGGTACTGATAAGCGGGGGTGAAACTAATTGAACGAGCTTGCAAGTGTTCTGAAAACGGTAAACACGGCAATGAAAACGGTTAAGATTATGGATACGGCAAAAAAAGTTACCGTTGTTGCCGCGGCGGCTATGTGCTGTGTGTTTGCTTACAGATTTTTGAAAAAATAAGCAAAAGGTGATTTTTCAATGAGAGATAACTTGGCATCGAGAATGAAATCGGCAGCCGTAACATTCAGAAAGAATGCTTCAAAAAAATCAGACGGCTGGCTGAGTGATAACTATTATATTCTTGCGCAGGCGGCAAAAGAGGCGGAAAAGGGTTGCAGAATTGCGAGAAAAAGAATCAAAGGCCCGGATATACTTCCGGGTCTTTTCGATAATTGCGTAAAAATCTGCAAAAACGGTGTTTTGCCCGATGAAGAGGGGATAATCAAAGCTTTTAACGGCAAGGCAAACGGACTTGTAGCAGACTATCTTCCGCTTTGCTTTACCTGTGCTTTGATTGATTTTGCTGCAAAGAGTGCAGAAAAAGACGGCGATACAAAGATTCTGGCAAATACAGTTACGTCATTGCGGCGTATGGCGGAAACGGATTTTGAATTTATAAATGAAAGCATAAGTGCGGTTGAAAGAATTCTTAGAAACGACCCCGCGGGCATTTACCCCCGAATGGATGAAAAATCCAAATCGGCATACAGAAAAAGCATAGCTTTTTTCGCCGCGAAATCAAAAATCAAAGAAGAAAAGCTTGCAGAGCGAGTGCTTTACAAAGCACAGAAGAAAAACGTTCATATCGGAAAACTGATAACGCAAGAAAGCAAGCATATAAGAGGGTGGCTTATGATTGCAATGCAAAACATAATGCCGCTTACCGTGTGCATTGCGGCAGGAATTCTTCTGGAAAATTTTACTGCGGCGGTTTTGCTTTTCTTTCCTGTAAGAGAGCTGTTTCTTCAACCTGTAGAAGCCGCTTTCCTGACGGGAATTCATCCCAAACGAATGCTGCGTCTTAAGTCGGATGATGAAGCGGTATTATCGCAAAAAGTTCTCATAACGGTTTCAACAATACTCCCAGAGCCAGAAAAGGCGTCGGAAATTGCGTCCCATCTTGAAAAAATCTATCTCGGTAACCGTACAAAGGGCGTAAAGGTCTGCTGTCTTGCTGATTTTAAAAGCGCTTATTCTCCCACTATGCCTGAAGACGAGCTTGCCGTTAAGGCTTTGAAAGAAGCGCTTGAAAGGCTTAACAAGAAGTATTCAGGCGGTTTTTTGCTTGCGGTAAGACCCAGAGTTTATTCCAAAACACAGGATGAATTTACGGGCAAAGAGCGTAAAAGGGGAGCAATAACCGAGCTTATAAAGGCTATAAAGGGCGAAGACAAAGGCTTTTACGGAATATACGGCGATAAATCAGAGCTTACAGGCACGAAATATATTTTCGCCCTTGATGCCGATACCGTACCCGAATTCGACGCGGTGAGAGAGCTTGTTGCAATTGCAGAGCATCCTCTCAACAGACCTGTGATTGATAAAAAAGCGGGCAGAGTTACCGCTGGTTACGGAATAATTGTGCCGTCTGCCGTCAGAAAGCTTGATTGCGAGGATTCAACAAGCTTTGCAAATCTCACGGCTGATATGAATACGGGCAGCTTTTACGGAAAGCTCTGCAGTGAAAAATATCACGACCTGTTTGACGAGGCGATTTTCTGCGGCAAAGGTCTTATTGACGTTGACGCTTACGATGCATTTATGACAGGGAATTTCCCCAAAGAAACAATTTTAAGCCACGATATCATAGAGGGCGGCTATCTCAGGGCGGGCTTTGCGTCTGACGTAACCGTTTCCGAAAGCATTCCGATGTCGGCACAGTCATATTTTTCAAGACTTCACCGCTGGATAAGGGGAGACTGGCAGAATATAAGGTTTATTTTCGGCAGTAATCCGCTGAATTTTCTTTCAAGATATAAGCTTTTTGATAATCTTCTCAGAAGTATAACAAGACCGCGGTGCGTAACGTTGCTTATTGCTTCTGTATTTATAAATGATTTGTCGGGAATGCTCTTAGCCTTGGCATGTGTGCTCGCAATTGTTTTGCCCGAGCTTAAATCGGCATTCGGTAATATTAAAAGAAACGGTTTTGCTGCAATTACAAGGCTTTATTATTCCGATATTTTGCCCGAAGCGCTTTCGGGATTGGTGAGAGCCTTTGTTTGGCTTGCACTTTCCGTGCACGAAAGCTTTGTAAGCCTTGATGCGATTATAAAGTCATCGTGGCGAATGACAGTCAGCAAAAAGAATCTCCTTGAATGGGTGCCTGCCGCTTCGGCAGAGAAAAAGAATTCAAAGTTTTCAATGTTTTTGCGGTGTTTACCGTCTGTTATTGTTTCGGCAATTCTTTTTGTTTTCGGAACGCCTTTTCACAGGCTGATTGCAATCGTTTTCCTGTTTGATATACCTATCAGCCTTTTCACTTCAAAAAAGCCTGAAAAAACGCATAAAGAATTAACGGGAGCAAACAGAGAGAAGCTTTTGAGCTACGCTTCGGCAATGTGGGGTTATTTTGATGAGCTTTGTAACAAAGAAAACAACTTTTTGCCGCCCGATAATATTCAGCTTGCCCCTGTAAGAGCGGTTGCACACCGCACTTCGCCTACCGATATCGGTATGATGCTGATTTCTTTTCTTGCGGCAAGAGATTTGGGATTCATAACCACACAGGAACTTTATTTAAGGCTCAGTATGAGTATGAACAGCATTGAGAGGCTTGAAAAATACAAAGGCAACCTCTTGAATTGGTATAACACAAAGGATTTGACTGCGCTGAATCCGATTTTTGTTTCAACGGTGGACAGCGGTAATTTTCTCTGCTGTCTGACCGTCCTTAAAGAAGGTCTTAAAGAGTACGTGAGCGAATTCCCTCAGCTTGCTGAAATAATTGCCAGAGTACTGAAAATTATCAGAGAAACAGACCTCAGCGTACTTTACAGTAAGCGCAGAGGCTTGTTTTATACGGGAATCAACCTCGAAAACGGAGAAGGCAGCACAAGTTACTATGATTTATATATAAGCGAAGCCAGGCTGACGTCCTATTTTGCCGTTGCACACAGAGATGTTCCGAAAAAACATTGGGGAAACCTCGGCAGAATTGTAGTTTCGCAAGGCAGACGCTGCGGACTTGTTTCGTGGACAGGTACAATGTTCGAATATTATATGCCGTCATTGTTTTTGCCGTCTCCCAAAGGCAGTGTTTCTTATGAGTCGCTCCGTTTTTGCCTTTTTTCACAAAGAAAAAGATCAGGCAAACTGCCTTTCGGCATATCTGAAAGCGGATTTTATGCTTTTGACGGTAATCTGAATTATCAGTATAAGGCTCACGGTGTTCAGAAACTCGGCCTGAGCAGAGGACTTGATAAGGAAACGGTTATTTCGCCGTATTCTTCATTCCTGACGCTTGAAACCGCTCCGAATTTCTCCGTTTCCAACCTGTCAAGGCTTGAAAAAATGGGTGTGTTTGGAAAATACGGATTTTTTGAAGCGGCAGATTATACGGGAGGCAGGGTTAAAGACGGCTTTGCCTGTGTAAAATCATTTATGGTGCATCATCTCGGAATGAGTATGGCGGCAAGCGTAAATGCCCTGAAATCAGACTGTATGCAGAAAAGATTTATGCGTGACAGTTATATGAAAGGCGCAGAAACCTTGCTTTATGAAAAAATGAGTGAGGATACGCCGGTTTTTGAAGACGTTTATAAAAGAGAGCCTCCGAAAACGGCAGAAAAATTCAAAAATGAGGGTTCGGTTTATAAAAATCCATCGGTGATTTCTCCCGAAGCGGCGGTTTATTCAAACGGAAGAATGTCGCTGTGCGTTACGGATTCTTCAACAGGGCACCTTGCTTTTGACGGAATGGATATAACCGTCAGGAGCGAGGATATGCTTTCAAGACCTCAGGGAATCTTTGTTTTGTTCAAAGGTGATAATTTTGCTTTGTCAAACGCACCTTTTCTGGCTGATGAATCGGCTAAAAATGAAATGGAGTTTGCGAAATACAGAATAATATCATCATCCTCCTGTAAAAATATCACGATGAAGGTCAGCACAGCGGTGCTGAAAAACGAAAACTGTCTGACTCAAAGAATCAAAATAAAAAATTCGGGCAATAAAAAAGCAATTAAAGGCAGAATTTATGTGTATTTTGAGCCGTGCCTTGCAAAAACCGCCGATTTTGCTTCACACCCAGCATATTCAAAGCTTTTTATACGAAGCAGATGGGACAGCGAAAACAACTGCCTGATATTTTCGAGAAACGTAAAAAATAATGAAGATTCAATCAGCGCAGTAACGGGATTCAGAGAAAAACTTTCGCAAAGGCACGAAACGTCAAAGCCTAAAGTTCTTTCAAGACCGTCAGGTATATTTTCTCTAGGCGATAAAAGCGAATTTACGGGGGAAACAGGCAGTACGGATTGCTGTTGCGCTTTTGAAGCGGAAATTGAAGTGGATGCAAGGCAAGAAAAGAGCTTTGAACTGATAATTTCTGCGGGAGAATGCGAAAAAACAGCTCTTAATTCGTTTTTAAGAGTGAAAAACCGAAAAACAGAAGCAGAACTTTCGCAAAATTTCTTATGCAGCGATAATTTAGAGCTTGCAACCTCACAAAAGCTTCTTCCGTCTTTGCTTTTTCCGAAGAGTGCTGTTAACGGCACAGTGTGCGGTAAAAAGATTGGCGCGGGCATTGAAGATTTGTGGAGCTTTGGAATTTCGGGTGATTTACCGATTGTTCTGATTAAAATAAACGACGTGCGCGAAATAATAAATTCTGCAGCTTACGTCAGGGTGAATAAGAAACTGAGAATGTGCGGAATCGGGTCGGATTTGGTGTTTGTTCACAGTATAAAAGACGGCTATAACGATTCTGTCAAGCAGGAAATCAGAAAACTGATTTCTGATGAAAAATGCGAGCTGATGCTTGGCATAAAAGGCGGAATTCATCTTGTAAATCTGAACAATTTTTCTTCAAAACAGGCTCAGACACTCGAACTTTCTGCGTCAGTTATCATTGACAGCTCCAAACAGGATGAAGAGAAGCATAAAGCTTCGTTCAGACCGTTAAAAACTATAATGCAAGCAGGTATAGAAAAAACAGAAAAAAACAGCGTGAGTGTAAAGCAATACAACTTTACAAATGGCGAAATATCAATAAAAAACACTGCTGAAACTGTTGATATTCCTTGGTGTTCGGTATACGCAAACCAAAGCTTCGGAACGCTCGTCTCTGACAAGGTGTTAGGCTTTACTTGGGCGCTGAATTCAAGGCAAAATAAGCTTACTCCATGGTATAATGACGTGTCCTCTGATAACTGCGGAGAGAGGCTGATTTTGAAAAATAACGGCAGTTTTTATGATATAATTGCCCTTTCTGATGCTGTTTTTACGCCCGAAAAAGCCGTTTGGAATACCACGTGCTGCGGAGTTGAGTTTAAGGTAACTGCACAGGTGCCTAAAAGGGGAATGAGCAAAAAAATCACTGTTGAAATCAGAAATAATTCTGGCTCTGTAAAAGATTTTGACCTTATGTATTTTACTCTGCCTGTGCTCGGGGTTAACAGAGAAGAAAGAAAGTTTTTTGAATCGGAAATTTTGGAAAAGGGTGCCTGTATAAGCAATAACGGAATTGATTTCAGCGGATACTTTGCATTACAGTGCAATTCCAGAGCCGACTACGTTTGCTTTTCAAGAAAAGACTTTTACGAAGGGAAATTCGATTCGCACGAAGCCTTACCCTCCGACTGCTGTCTTGCTGTCGGAAGAAAGCTTTCGGTTGCGGCGGGCGGAAAGATTAATTTAAATTTTTATCTTTCGTGGGCAACTTGTAAAGAAGCCGCTGAAAAACTGCCGTTTTGCTCGGACTATTCCCCCAAGAACCTGAATCCTTATGTTTTACAGAGTAAAAACGAAGATTTGAACCTCTTTTTCAATTCATTTTTATACTCACAGATTCTGCAATGCCGTTTTTATGCCAGAACGGGATTTTATCAATGCTCGGGCGCTTACGGTTTTCGTGATCAGCTGCAGGATAGCCTGGCATTTCTTGAATCTGAGCCTGAAATCACCAAAACTCATCTGCTGAGAAGTGCTTCTGTACAGTTTCCTCAGGGAGACGTGCTCCATTGGTGGCACGTTGGACTGAAAAAGTCTCAGATTATCAGGGGCGTAAGGACTAAATGCAGTGATGATATGCTCTGGCTTCCGTTTGCGTGCTGCGAATATGTAAAAAAGACCGAAGATTTCAGCATTCTTGATATTAAACTGCCATATATAATTGGTGAGGAACTGAATGACGGTGAAAAAGAAAGGTTTATTACTGCGAAACGCACCAAAAACAAAGAAAGCTTGTTTGACCACTGTATCAAAGCCGCAGAAAAAGCCGCGAATTTCGGCAAAAACGGACTTCCGCTTATCGGTTCATGTGATTGGAACGATGCATTCAGTAATATAGGCAGTGATACAGAAGGGGAAAGTGTCTGGCTTGGTATGTTTATGATTGTTGTTTACAGAAAAATGGCTGATTTATGTGACAAAATGGGAAAAACAAGTAACAAAAAGTGGTTTCTTGATACTGCTGATCGAATTAAAACGGTTATTGAAGAAAAATTCTGGCATAACGACCATTATTCGCGTGCAATTCTCAGAGATGGTACAGTGCTGGGCAAAGAAAACAGCTATCTGGATATTCTTCCGGAGGCTTTTTCTGTGTTTGCGGGGTTAAAAAACTGTGATATTGCGGTTGATACCGCGGTAAGAGAACTCTGTGATGAAAAAAACAGAGTAATAAGGCTTCTGAAACCACCGTTCTTTATTGATGATTATGAAAAAACAGGATATATTGCTCTTTATCCGCGGGGGGTTCGCGAAAACGGTGGTCAGTATACTCACGCAGCGGTATGGCTCGCAATGTCGCTGTTTAATCTCGGAAAAAGAGAAGAAGGAGAAAAACTGCTCTCGCTTATCAATCCTTTGGGTTATTATAGGAATGAAAAAACAGCAAAAGTCTACCTTGGAGAGCCATACGTGCTTGCAGGAGACGTATATTATGGCAAAAATCTGACTTCAAGAGCCGGTTGGACACATTTCACTGGATCAGCGGGGTGGTTTTATCAGTGTGTAATTGAAAATTACGGGAACAGCATTGTGCCAAAATTCAAAACAGAGAAAAGCTTTGGTAAGGAAGCGCGTAAAGTGTTTGACATTGACAAATAAGTATTTCAGTTAAAAAATCATTTTAGTTTATAAGTTATTCGACAAAAACGAAAAAAAATGTATAAAAATCAGCGCTATAAAAGCTTACCGCTGAGACGCTGAAAACAAATGAAAAAGTCTCACAGTGTAAAGTACGGTAGCTTTACACTGTGAAATAATATTTCCGGATTGGAATAAAAATGCTTTAAAATTATACATATTTACTATACATTTTATATATATGCCTTTTACGGAGACATTTTTTCATTTTAGATCATACATAAAAAATCGGCACAATCGTAAAGGGAAACACCTTTACTTAATGACGAATTTACTTGTTTGCAAAACGGTATGTCACTTTGCCCAAAAAGAAAAGTTTTGCATTGTTGAATATTAACAAATTATGAAATGAATTTTGAAAATCGTTGACATCGGCGCAAATTTTAGGTATAGTTATTATGACCATATGGTGGTTTTGGGGATAGTTATACCCTTTCACGGGTTAATTACCATTTCAAAACCCACTACTGGACGGTTAATTTATGCGATTCTGACTGTTGCTTTGCGCCGAATATAAGGCGTATTCCGGCGCAGCAAAATCAAAAAAGGAGGTCGGTCAGAGAACTGCTCTGCAAAATGCACTAAAAATGGTCGCAGAAGCAGATGGTTATGCAAAATTGATTTGTCCAAAATTTTCAAATTTCAAATTTTTTTGGAGGTGTACAATTTGAAAAAGTCAACCCGTATCCTTACTATCCTTTTGGCTTGTATGATGTTCTTCAGCTCATTCTCAGTATTGGGCAGCGCATACCAGGCTTATAAGGACAGTGCAATCACATCCTATGATGACGTTGATGCTGCTACTTTTACACTTGAACAGTACGCATCAATGGGTCTCGACGAAGTTGACCGTATGCTCGCAAAGGAACAGATCAGCCTTAATATTTATATCGGTACACTCGATCTGGGCAGCATTTCGGGCACAATCGAGAGCGTTGAAAACCTTCTTGAAAGCGTTTCAACACTCCTTCCCCTTCTTGGTGATGCTCAGGACCTTAGCATCGCAGCACTTGAAGGCGACAGAAGAAATGAGACAGCAGACCTCGAAATAATTCATTCAGTATTTGACTTCCTTGCTGATAACGCTGAAATTTTCGAGAAGTATGTTAACGGTACCATCAGCCTTGGTATCATGAACTCATTTATTGAATCATTCATTTTCGATGTACGTGGCCTTGTTCTTGGAATCGGCTACAGCTTTATTTCAACAGGCAGCGTTGATTTTGATGCTATTATCGACGGCTCACTTGAAATCCCTGATGAATACACAGACAATGAAGAAGGTGCTATCAATCTTGTTCAGGCTCTCATCAATGAACTCGTTCTTGGTGAATGGAAGAAGCTTGACGAAACATTTGATGATCCCTATTCAGACGTTGGCTACGATTTCTATGAATTTGCCGACAAGTACGGCGAAACACAGCCCGACACAGGCAAGTACGACTACTACGGTTGGTCACATCCCAACCAGTGGGTACTTGTTGGTCTCGGTGGTGTTGTAAGAGTTAATGAAGGCGAAGCTGCTCCTGCAGCTGTTTATGATGCAGTTGACGTAACCACAAACAAGAATGGTTATGACTTCATTGAAAATCTTCTTCAGAGAGCATACAATTATGTTCTTGTTCCCGTCCTTAAGAGAGACACAGTTCCCTGGCTTCGCAGACTTTGCGGTGTTGTTTACGAAGATAAGTATAAGAATGAAACTATCTATGACGAAGCAACAGGCGAATGGATTAAGAATCCTGATTACGATCCCGACTACACCGGTATAGTTCCCGAAGAACTTACCGATTACGCTAAGCTCTTCAATATCAATGCAACAGTAGAAAAGGTTACAATCCCCGCAGGTGAAACACTTGTTGATAACTTCAACGATATCCTCGGTGATTTCCTTGATAAGGTTCTTATTGTTCCCAGAAACACAGCTAACGTTGACGGTTTCATGTGGACATGGACCGATGGCGGCAATGATAAGCTTCTCGGAAACGTAGCAAGCATTGCAAGATTTGTTATCCAGACAGCAGGCAACCTCTTCTTTGCTGATACATTTGATATTCCCAGTGCTGACGAAGTTAACGACTACACAGATCAGCAGGTTGGCGCTCTTATTCTCAGAGCTATTCTTAACAGCTCAGTAGATTACATTTATGTTAGCGCTGATTATCAGACACTTGCAGACGTTGGTTATGCTGCAGTTGAACAGCTTGCATGGCAGGATATTCCTCAGTTCACATACACCAAGCCTGTAAGATCTGACTTCGGCACAGACAATGACTACTACGCAGCAGTAGTAGACAAGATGCTCGATATCCTCTTCGATATCGCTATCTACAACCTCAACCAGGGTATGGACATGGTTCCTGCTAACGGCGCTGATCCCAAGAATGCAGCAGGTCTTCTCCAGTATCAGGATGATGGCGGCAACTACGAAACAACTCTTATTCAGGTTGCAGCATGGGCTATCTCAGAATACGGTCCTCTCCTTGCTCTTAATTTCAACTCTGATGACGATAACGGCGGCGTTAACGGTGTTACTATTGATGACGTATGGTCCGATATCGATACAGTTATCAACCAGATTATCCCCATTAAGAGTGGCAACAATCCCTGGATCAGCGAAGATATCGCAGGTCAGGAACACGTAGTTAAGAGCTTACTCTTCGATAACATTATCGCTTCAGTTTATACTCTTGACTCAACAAACCTTGCAACACTCTTTGAGAGAAACACAACAGGTGCATTCGCAACAATGAACGGTGTTGAAATCATCGTTGACATTCTTGACAATGTATTTGACCTTCTCTTCCCCAACGTATTTACCAACACAGCTAAGACAGTTGACGCTGTTCTTCAGAACAACACTCTTGGTACAATGATCCACGACCTCTTCAAGTCACTTGGCAGAGGCTCATTCGTAGGCAAGACAAACGGAGTTACAATCAACGGTAGAGCAGAAGCAATCACAACAGTAGCTCTTCCTCTTGTTTGTATGCTTCTCGGTCTCAGCGATGACCAGGAATTTGAAGAAATGGAAATTCAGCTTCCCGCAACAATCGCTGCAGGCACTAACCCCACATTCAACGTTTACAACGGTTCAAGCGGTATCAACACCGGTTATACCGATGAATCAGGTGTATTCCATCAGGATAAGCTCTACACATATAAAATTGAAAACTACGTTTTAAAGACATACCAGAACGGTTCACAAGTTAACGTAGGTGCAAACCTTACAGGTATTAAGGGCGGCGATACCCTTAACGGTGGTACTGCAGTTGCAGTAAAGCTTAACGGTGCTCTTGCAGAAGGCATGATTATTGAGCTCAGCATCACATATCAGGTTATGGGCGAAACCGGTGACGCTATCACTTCATCAGCTCTTACCAGCACAGTTTACGCTGTTGTAGGTAACACTGATAAGGACGACGACGAGATTACTGACACAATCGCAGTTGGTGACCGCGTAATCGAATACGAATCAGAAATGTACCTTGACGGTGGCGACGGCCTCAGCAAGATTGAAAACTATCAGATCCGTATCAGAGACTCAAAAGAAAACGAAGGCGTTGAAGATCCTGCAACAACAGGTACAGCTAACGTAACAAGCGTTTCAGGTGCAGCATTTGCTACAAAGGCTGCAGAAATCGAAGCAGCTCAATTCAAGGGCCAGGGCGGTATTTACTTCTTCGCTCCCTTCGCAGTAGCTGAAGGCGCTGAAAGATTTGAATACACATATCCCACTGATGAAAACGGCAACATTATCTATAATGAAGACGGTACTCTTCCTGATCCCATCGGCAACAACGGTGGTTATGAAGACGGTAAGTACACAATCAACACAGTTCTTGATGTTAACGGCACAAGCAAGACTGTAACAACAAACATCCACCTTTATAATGACTTCGGTCTTGAAGGTATGTTCAACTCAGCAGTTGCAGCTAACCGTCAGCAGAGCAACTACGATAACGACGGCGGTTCAGGTGCATCAGCAGACGCATGGATTGCATACGTTGAAGCTCTCCAGAACGCAGCTACACTCGCACTTACTCCCAAGTCAGGCGACACATTTGAAAACAGAATCATTGCTACGAAAGCTGGTTATCAGAACCTTTATGAACAGTATGCTGAAGCTCTTGAAGCTGCAATCGCAGAACTCGAACAGTATGCTGATAACGCAGGCATCGACGGCGTTGTAAATACTCTTAAGGGTATGAGCGGTGTAAACTACACTGTTGCTTATACAACTATTGACGGTGTTAAGTATCCCTACAGAGACGAAATCGAATACTACGAAGACGGTTATGTATTCTTCGGTATGAGAGACTTCGTTCCTCACACTTATAACAGATATGCTGATGCAAGAGACAACGCTTGGGATCTCATCAACTCACAGCAGTACTTCATCAACGCTCCCTTCAAAGAAGGTTACATTCCTTCAAACGAAGAAATCGCTGAATATAACGAGTCAATTGTTAGATACAACGAAAACGTTGCAAACATGAGCCCTGTTAGTGCTATTGAATCAACATATGCAATTCACAAGCTCAACCTTATGAACTCACGTCTTATCAGACTTGAAGCTAACACAAGCAAACTCGAAGTTGTTTATGATATGTGCGTAACAAATGCTGACATCAATGCAGGCGGCGCATCATACTACACAGAAGAATCATGGACAGCTTACCAGAATGCTAAGACATTCGCAGAAGAAGTTCTCGACACACCCATCACTCTTGCTGGCCAGCCCAACCTTGAGCCTTCAAAGGTTAACAGAGCAGTTGTTGAACTTGTTGACTCATGGAAGTCTCTTGTTCAGTCATGTGACTTTGTAGGTCTTGATACAGCTATCGCAGCTGCTAAGGCTACAGCAGAAACAGAAGATCCTTACACTGTTTACACTAAGGAAACATTTGACGCATTCTACAGCAAGTACGTAGAAGCTGTTAACTTTGACAGAGGTGCTGCAAGAACTGAAGACAACCAGGAAAAGATTAACACTCTTGCAACTGAACTTACAGAAGCTCAGCAGAATCTTGCATTCGCACAGTCAGCTGATCCCGTATATCCCATGGTTGATCCTGACGTAGCAAGAGAAAGCTATCTCTATCACACATACGCTTATGACTATACATTCGCTCCCTTTGTAGATACATCATTCCTTGAGTACTACGTAGGTACAACACTTCCCAACGGTGATCCCATCAGCGGTTACATCCTTGGTACAGGTGTTCAGATGGGCGAATCTGATATTGCAGCTATCTTCCCCGAAGAAACACGTGAAAACGTAACTGTTAATGTTAAATCAACAGCAGTTTACGCTTACGGCACAGGCGCAACAGTTGAAATCTTCGACGCAGACGGCAACCGCATTGAAGTCTACCAGGTAGTAGTTCGCGGTGACGTAAGTGGTGACGGTGAAATCAACGGTATAGATGCTGACCTTATCAAAGCTAACGAGGGTGGTATCATTGACTGGTGCTGGAACTCATATGAAACATATGATAGCTATTGTGCAGTAGCAGCTGATACTAACGGTGACCTCCAGCTTGACGGCGGCGACGTATCATTCTGTAATGCTGTTGCAGGCGGTATTGCTGATATTAATCAGGAAACTGGCGAACCCATTTTCTATATGTAATTTAATTTCCATAAGCGCTTTAAACTAATTTAATAAGTCGGTGCAGTTTATTATAGACTGCACCGACACAGCTCTTACAAAAAAAGCCCTTAAAATATGAAACACAAAAAGTGTGTGCATATAAATAAGAAGGAGGAAAATGAGCTAATGTCAAACACTAAGCGTTTTCTCAGCGCAGTAATGGCTTTTGTTATGGTTCTGAGTATGTTCTCAGGCCTTGGCGGAATCTTTGCTAAGAACGAAGCTTTCGTTCCCACAGCTTCTGCTGCTGAAGGAACATCAAAGATTGATTCATACGCAGACCTTGCCGCTGCATATGATAACTTTGTTTACCTCGGTCTTGAATTCTATGAACAGGATACCGCAGGTGACTGGTTCCTTACTGACTATTATGTAAAGCCCGGCCAGTCACTCAAGATGTATGTTTATGTAAAGACCGATATGTACTTGGGTCAGGGTTCACCTTATTTTATCTTCGAAAGATCGTTCTTCGACGTAACAAACGGTGCAACCAACCTCACTTATGATAATACTTATGACCCCGATCATGCAGATTATCCCACAGAGGGTTATCCTGCAGTTTTCAATGGTACAATGAACCCCAACCATTCAGCAGTTACCACAGCCGGTGTTACCGTTACAATGACCACTAAGTGGGCAAGAAACATCAACGGTTTCACAGAAAAGACAGCAACAAACTGGCATGGTATTGACCTTGCTGAATCAGATACATGGGACTTCATCTTCGGTTCATGGGGCAGAGACGGAACAGCTCTTACATCATGGGAAGCAAAAGATGATGCTTACTACTATGACTACACTCTTAAGGTAAGAGAATTCATGCCTGACGGTGTTACAAAGCTTGCTGACGGAACAACCGGTTTCGTAAAGAACGATCACAGATTGTTCAAGAGATACGATCCCAGCACAATGTCATCAAAGAGAGTTTCAAACATCGCTGTAGCAGAAACACAGCTTAACTACGGCCAGATTCCCTTAAACAACAAGGCAGATTACCTTACACTTGAAAACATCCTCATTGACGATTGTAACCACACATTCACAATCGGTAATCCTCCTGTTGCAGGTTCAGACTTCACCGCTACATTCGAAGTTGACGGCGAAACATACGGTGATCCCGTAAAGGTTGCTAAGGGCGGCGAAATCGCAGCTCCCGCAACAGATCCTGTTAAGGCAGGTTATGCATTCAAGGGTTGGGCTCTTAAGGGCACAACAGATACTCTTACATTCCCCCAGACAATGGGCGATGCAGATGTAACATATGTTGCTATCTTTGAAGAACTCGCAACATATACCGCAACATTCATGGTTGACGGCGCTGTTTACGGCGATGTTAAATCATACTATGCAGGCGATGCAATCGTTGCTCCCGCTGATCCCTCCAAGACAGGTTACACCTTCGCTGGTTGGAATCCCACAGTTGGAACAATGGGCGAAGCTGACGTAGTATTCAACGCTACATGGACAGCTAAGACATACACAGCAACATTCCTTGCTGAAGATGTTTACGAAACAGTTGCAACATTTGATCAGCCTTATATCCTTCCTGAAGAAACACCCGTTAAGGAAGGCTATACATTCGCTGGCTGGTATGCAGATGAAGATTGCACAGAAGCAATGCCTTCAACTCATACAGTTGCTGACGACGTAATATTCTATGCTAAGTGGGATATCAACAGCTACACAATCACATTTGACGTTGATGGCGGTTCAGCTGTTGCTCCTATCACAGCTCCCTTCGGCACAGCTATTACTGAGCCCGCAGCTCCCACCAAGAATGGTTACACATTCGCAGGTTGGTCACCCGCACTTCCCGCAACAATGCCCGCTGAAAACATCACTGTTAAGGCTCAGTGGACAGCAGTTGCATCAGGCATCCAGCTTATGGATGGCGATGCTGAATACGACTTCATCGAAGGCGTTTACGGCGATCAGATCACATCACTTCCCACTCTTACTAAGGACGGCTTCACATTCAACGGCTGGACTTATGCAGACGGCAGTGCTGTAACATATCCCATTACTCTTGGCACAGCAGCTATCACTGTTTATGCTAAGTGGACAGCAAAGGCATACTACATTGACTTCTACGGTCCCGGCGAAGGCGACTGGATCACAGGCTCAAGCCAGCTTTGCGGCGCTGTTATCGAAACACCCGATGCACCCACAAAGGCAGGTTACCAGTTCATCGGTTGGGTTGACGCAGATGGCAATCCCATGCCCGAAACAGTTCCCGCAATTGACAACCAGGCTTACTATGCAAAGTATGAAGCTATCTCATATGACGCTCTCTTCCTTGTAGACGGCGAAGAATATGATAAGGTTTCAGGCATCGTTGGCACATCAATTGCTGCTCCTGCAGATGCTCCCGCTAAGGAAGGTCACACCTTCAAGTACTGGGCAAAGGCAGGCACAACCACTAAGGTTAACTTCCCCCAGACAATGCCCATCAACGGCGTTTCATACGACGCTATCTTTGACGTAAATACCTACACAGTAACATGGGTAGTTGACGGCGTAGAAGTTGGCACAACTCAGGTTAAGTACGGCGAAGCAATTACTGATTTCGCATACACAGCTCCCGAAGGTTCATCATTCGGCGGCTGGCTTGATAAGCCCGCTACAATGCCTGCTACAGACATCACTGTTAACGGTACTTGCGCAACTCAGTCCTTCACCGTTACATTCAAGATTGACGGCGATGCAGAATTCGAACAGGTTCTTACATTCGCATACGGTGCAAAGGTTACTGCTCCCGCATACGAAGTACCCACAGGCTACAGCTTCTCAGGTTGGGATCTTCCCGCAACAATGCCTGCTCAGGACCTTGTTCTTACAGCAACTCTTACAGCTAACACCTACTATGCAATCTTCTATCTCGATGACGATATGACAGAAGAATATGCAAAGGATGGTTATAACTACGGCGATACAATCGCAATGCCCGAAGCACCCACAAAGCCCGGCTACACATTCGACGGTTGGGATAATGATGCTACAACAATGGGCATTGAAGATGAAATCTACGTTGCAATGTGGACAGCAATTCCCTACGACGTAGTATTCAACGCAGCTGACGGCAGCGTTGCTGACGAATGGGTTGCATACTACGGCGACGTTATCACAGAAGACGATCTTCCCGAAGTTACCAAGGAAGGCTTTGACTTCTCAGGTTGGAAGGTTGACGGCGAATACGTTGCATTCCCCTACACAGTAACAGGTAACGTAACATTTGAGCCCGCATTCGGCACTCATGTTTACACAATCACATACTATGTAGACGGCGAAGTTGCTTACACAGATAAGTACGAATTCGGCGCAGCTGTTACAGCTCGTCCCGCAGAAGTTAAGGAAGGTTACACATTCTCAGGTTGGGATGTTGAAATTCCTGCAACAATGCCCGCTAACGACATCACAGTTAACGGTACATTCACAGTTAACCAGTACGACGCACTCTTCTATGCAGACGGCGTTCTCATCGATACAGTTGCTACAAACTTCGGTGAAGTTCCCGTTGCACCTGAAGCTCCCGCTAAGGTTGGTTACACATTCGTTGGTTGGACACCCGCTCTTGCTCCTATGACAACAGCCGGTGCAATATACGAAGCAAGATATTCAGCAGGCGCTGTTACATACACAGTTGAAACCTACACAATGGGTCTTGACGGTGCTTATGGCGAACCCGCTGTTGAAACCAAGTCAGCTGAAGCTGATGCAGCTATCTCAGTAGATCCCGTTGCTATCAACGGCTTCACAATTGATGAAGAAAACAGCGTACTTTCAGGTACAGCAGCTGCCGACGGTTCATCAGTACTTAAGGTTTACTACATCCGTAACCAGTACACATTCAAGACTGTTGTTGACGGTGTTGAAGATGCAATAGTTTACTACTTCGGCGCAGACGTTGCTGCTCCCGCAGATCCCGCTAAGGAAGGCTATACCTTCACAGGTTGGGACGGCTCGATCCCCGCAACTATGCCCGCAAGAGACGTAACTCTTACAGCAAGATTCACAGTTAACCAGTACACAATCACATTTGCAGAAACAGGCGACAAGGTTATCCCCTCAATCACTCAGGATTACGGTACAGCTGTTGTTGCTCCTGCAGATCCCACCAAGACAGGTTACACCTTCGCAGGTTGGGATAATGAAATCCCCGCAACAATTCCCGCAAAGGATATTACAATCACAGCTCTTTGGACAATCAACCAGTACACGATCACATTTGCAAACACAGGCGATACAGTAATCGACGCTATCACAGACGATTACGGCACCGCAGTTGTTGCTCCTGCTGCTCCCACTAAGGTTGGTTATACATTCGCAGGCTGGGATGTTGAAATTCCTGCAACTATCCCCGCAGCTGATATCACAATCACTGCTCAGTGGACAATTAACCAGTATGACGCTATCTTCGTTATCGACGGTAAGGAAGTTGTAGTTCCCACAGATTACAACACAGTTCCCGTTGCTCCCGAAGCTACTAAGTACGGTTACTCATTCACAGGTTGGGATAAGGAAATCGTTGCTATCGGCACAGAAGCAGTTACATACACTGCTCAGTTCGAAGCAAACACCTATAACGCAACATTCAAACTTGACGGCGGTAACATCGACGGCGACACAGCTGACGTTATCGTTCCCACAGTATTCGATAAGGCAGTTGTAGCTCCCGCTGATCCTAAGAAGGAAGGCTACATCTTCGCTGGCTGGACACCCGCAGTTGGTAACATGACAAGCGAAGACGGTATCGTTTACACCGCAACATGGACTCAGAACCTTGACTACTGCCGTGTTCAGAACGTTGAACGCGTAACAGCAGACGTTTACGAAGCAGAAAGAGCTCTTTACGAAATCAAGGTAATGGGCAGCCCCGTTAAGCTTCAGGTTATCCATGCTGACAACCAGAGCGTAACATGGACATATGACAGAAACGATGCTAAGGTTGCAGGCGACCTCACAGCTTCCGGTCTTGTTAAGATCGTTGGCTATACAGCAGCAAACGCTGTAGCAGGCGAAGGCGACGCAGTTGCATACGAAATCTGGACAATCTGCACAGTTCTTACTGAAGGTAACTATAAGGTTCGCGCAAAGGTTGACTACTCATCAACATCTTGGGAATCAATCGCATTTGCATATGATTACGTTTGTGAATACGATAAGATGCCCGTTGAAGAAGACATCATCACAAGCGCAACAGGTCCCGAAACAATCAAGCGCGGTACCGAAGGCACAATCGTTATCGTTGCTTCTGAAACAGTTACAAGAATGAGACTTAAGATGGATAAGGGCGACGGCACTTATACAACAGTTTCCTATGCTCCCACATCAACAGCAGTTGAAACTTCAACAGCTGATGGTAAGACAACATGGAATATTAAGATCACATTCACATACTCAGGCACAGCTGAATCACAGCAGCAGAACTGGGTAGTATGGTATCGTACAGCAGACGTTGCATGGACAGAAACAGAATATGTTGTTCCCGTTAAGGTTACAAGATATGCTGCAGTATCTGAAAATGCTGGCGGTCACGCTCCTTACTCAGTAATCAGCGTAAGCGCTCCTGCAGATACAATTAAGGGCGAAGCAACAACAATCACAATCGTTACAACTAACGACATTTCAAGAATTAAGCTTAGCTATGACGGCAGATCAAGCACATACCTCAAGACTTCAAACAGCGTTTCCGTTGTTGAAGATGCAACAGCAGGTACATACACATGGACTGTAACATACAAGTTCGGTGTTATTGCTGACGGTCAGGTATGGTCAGTTCAGTGCCGTGGCACAAGCTGGTCAACAGTTGATGACGGTGATAAGTTCACAATTAACGTTGCTTCAAACGTATAATTGAACTGTAATTAGCACAAGTTAAACCCAATGAGGCCGCAGAAGCTCGCTTCTGCGGCCTTTAATTCTATTAACCAATACCCTCTAAAACCCCGTAGAAAGCCGTTTAAAGGCTTCTGACGGGGTTTTAGTGTTCTTATACGTTCGCAAGTCCGCAAAGCTAAAAAACGGCAAATTATTGCGTTTAGCTTTTATTGATATAAGATGATAAGGTTTGTAAAGTATGTTAGCTTTACAGCATTAAAATAATTCGATGATGAGAGTTTAAACAAAATCAAGAAAAGTGTGAAATATTATATCAAATAAGAAAAATAAAACAGAAATTCTGAGTGAATTTTACCTTGAAAATGCAACAAAATAAGTTCTGATTACACAAAAAAGTAATCGAAAAAAGCATTAAAAAATCAATAAAATGTCTTAAAAAATGGGTGTACACAGTCCACGAAACGACTGTTTTTTATCATTAAAGTTACTCAGTGAAAGACTTTTTTTAACATAAAACCACTGCAATTTTTTGTAAATAAAAGCTTGTTTTTTAGCTTGAATGACGACTTTTTATTTGAAAAATCAGAAGAAATTTTACGCAATCTGATAGAAAAAACAGATATCAAAAACACCTCAAAATCTGCGTTTTTTTTTGATAAAAATAAGCCAAAATTCTTGTGGATAAAATGCTGAATCAGAATTAAAACACCTCAAAAAGCATTGTTCCGGAACGTTAATAATGGTGCTGAAAAATCGTAAAGTCCAGCAACTTTACAAAAGAAAACGTCGATTTTAATTGTCGAACATAAACAAAGATGTGGATAAAACTTTGTGCAACTGATACAGGTGAGAGAAAAAATATGAATAAATTTATTTATTATTATATATAAGATAATAATAAAATTTATTGACACTGTTGACGGCGGGTGATATAATAACAATGTGTAATAGTGACCACCTATTTCATGTCAAAAATTTTTATTTGGAGGGATTATTTTTGAGCAAAGCAAAGAAAATCGTCAGCATGATACTTGCTGTCGCATTGGTTTTGTCAATAGCTCCTGTATCGGTGTTTGCTAACGCTTTAACACCTTCGGCTACATTCTCGAAGCCGAAAATTACAGAAGTTAAATTTACGACAGATACCAGTGAAACAACAGACGTAATTCGTGTTGCAGGTGCCGCCGGTCTTTTCACTCTCGGCACTACGGTTGTTGCAGCAACTCCTGCAGGTATTCCGCAAGCGGATAACGGTACCTACATCAATGTTGCTTATGCGGACGAAACGCCTTCATATCCTGTTATCGTGTTTAAGATTACAGGTGCAACTCCCAACTCAAGACCTTCGGTATCATCTAACCTTGGTACCAACCTCACAATTGCCGCTTTAGGTAACCCTGAAACAAGTGGTACAACAACCACTTACAGATGGACAGTTACCGGCGGTACAGCATCAGTCGGCACGGACGTTGTTTACACAATCTCCTATGACATCGGCGACGTTTCCTATGAAACACACGCCCACGCTCACGTTGAAGACATCCTCATCATGAACGGTTACGTTGGTATCAAGCGTAATCAGAACTGGATCGGTACCGACAAGTGCCGTCATGCTCACATCGTTCAGCTTCAGTCAAAGAACATGTACTCAGGCATGCACACTACAAGCTCCGGTTCGAGGGCCAGAGGTTTCATCAACTATGCAGCAGTTGACCCCTACAACACTGCAGACGACCAGCTTTGTTTCCTTGGCTGTGAAAAGGATAACAACGAACTTGCTGCAAGCGGTTCAAACGCTTACGCATCGCAGACTTCAAACGCCGACATCGTCGGCACAAAGAAAGAAGCTCTTATCAAGTTCGTAACTGAAGTTAACGCTGAACAGAGAAACGGTTGTTACCTCAACGACGGTAACAGATCTGAATCAACCGTTTATGTTGACAAGAGAAATGAAACTCTTCAGTCACTCAAAATGAAGATTACGTTCCAGTCGGCAATGAAGAAACTCTGGACACAGTCAAGATTTGAAGGCGTTAAGTTCATGGCTTCACAGTATGAATCTTCAAACGACACCGCATTCAGCTCAATCACAGCTACTCTTCCCACTTCGGAAGCACTTGCTACGGTTGATACAAGTAACATCACAACATACGGCGGACACAAGATTGCTACCGTTGCAGGTACAGCTCCCGCTCTTCAGACAACTGTTGCTTCGTATACAGACGCCGTTGTTGTCAGTACATACTCATACAATGACAGCGGAAGCTACGATAACTACGAAGTAGGTATTATCAATATCAACTTCAACGTTTACAGCACATACGACCTTTACAACGTTTACCAGTCAATCACTGCAGGTTATAACGTACTCACAGGTGATAACGCTACATTTACAACACAGTATCTTAACTACATAAGCGGCGGTACAAACACTACCGTTACTTTCAATAAGGGTGCTCATCCTCAGGAGAGCTATTACACAGGCGGTTGGTCAACATTCCACGACGCTTATATCGCAGCCGGTAAGATTCTTGCCAAGCCCGATACTAACCAGACTGAAATCAACAACGCTACCACAACCCTTATCAACGCTTATAACAACCTTACAGGTTACGTTTCATCAGTTAACTACGAAATCAAGCATTACCTTGCAGGTACAACAACTGAAATCGCAGTTGATACAAACAACACCTACAACCAGACAGGTACTGTTGCTCCCGGTTCAGTAATTGAAGCTTATGCTGCTACTATTACCGGATATAATGTATCAGGCGACACAGTTAAGCAGTTGACTGTTACAGGTGAAAAAGCAACTGAAACAATTGCTTTCTACTACTCTCCCAAGAACTATCAGGTTATCGCTACAACATACAACGATGCAGGCGATATCCACGCTCTCAACTACGGTTACAACACAATCGTTGACGTTTCGGAAATTCCTTACGGAACAAAAGCAAACTGGGAATTCGTTGGCTGGTACACATCAGACGGTACAGCAACAGGCAATTGGAATGAAGCTGACAAAGTTACAGAAGACTTTGAAAAGGATACCGATACGGTTAAGCTTTATGCAAGATGGCAGACAGCTCCCATCTATATTTACTGTGATCCTCAGATCGAAGGTAAATCTCCTGTTCAGCTCGGTTCAATAAGACCCAACGAGGTTACTCCCGTTCAGTTCCAGAGACCCGCTAACGATCCTGACGTAGAAGGCTATCTCTTCGTTGATTATTACGAAGATGCTGCACTCACAAAGCAGCTCACATGGCCTCTTACATTCAACCTTGGCGATCCTGACCGTACTGTTTACGGACGTTTCGTTGACGTTAACGGCAAGATTATCTATGAATCAAACGGCGGTACAGCTGTTCCTGATACAGCGTTCAACACAGGCGATACCGTTAATGCTCCCACAGCACCCACCAAGCCCGGTTACAACTTTGACGGTTGGTATTATGACAGAGAGCTTACAGACGCTGTTTCATGGCCTGTTGAAATGACTTCGATGACAGGTTTCATCGCTTACGCAAAATGGACTCCCAAGCAGGTAACAATTGAATTCAACACTAACGTTGGTTCAAATCCCAGCAAGTACGATACATTGACAGTTCCTGCAATTACAGGCACTGTTGGTGAAGAAATCACTGATGAGTACATTCCTGCAGAACCCAGAAGATTCGGTTACGTATTCTCACACTGGGTAAGCGATACCGGCATTTTCAGCTTTGAAAACGCTACATATCCCGCATCAGATTCAACTGTTACTCTTACAGCTATCTGGAGACCGACTGATGACTCTGCATTCATCGAACTCGAAGCTAACGAAATGATTCTCGGTGAAGCTAAGCCGGTTACAGCAGTTCAGAAGGGCGACATCGTTACAGTAAAGATGTATTCGAAAACAAACTTCTACACAGGTTCGTCACTCTTTATTATAATGTATGACTCAACATTCTTTGAACTTATCGGCAGCGGCAAGGATGCAGTTGCTCTCAATCCTGAGAATGATTACATCAGCGGCATCAATGCTAAACATTCGGTAGTTACCAACAGTGCAAGCCTTCCCTGGCCTGACGGATTCGATACAGATAAGTACAGCGCACTTCAGGTTGCTATCGACCCCCAAGTTGCTGTTGACAACTACAACTGCGAACCTATGGCAGACGGTACCTGGATGTTTGAATTCAAACTCAGGGTTAAGGAAGACACAACAGCAACTGAAGGCAAAATCTTTATGGATAATGCCTGGACAAGAAATCAGAATAACAGCATGGGTACAATGTTCTACGGCTGGGGCGAAACAGCTGAGACCTCTGTTGTTAGCACATATAATAATAAGGTTACTCCTGACCTTCAGGACGCAAACATAACTCTTAAACTTGACACAACTCCCGTTGTTGAAACAACAGTAACTCTCAACCCCAACGGCGGTGTTTGGGCAGATGCTACATCAGGTGATAAGACATATACAGGTCCTGCCGGTACAGAAATCCTTGATTATGAAGATCCCACCAAGGAAGGCTATAACCTTACAGGCTGGCAGAACAGCGCAGATGCAACTGATACCTGGATTTCAGGTTACTATTCACCTGAAGACAAGACAGGCAGAACATACGCTGCACAGTGGACTCCCAAGAACTATGCAGTTAAGTTCTTCACAGAAGTTGACGGTGACGTAGTTTACCACGAAGAAGAAGTTGCATACACAACTGAAATCGCAGCTCCCACAGATCCCACAAAGCAGGGTTACACATTCGCAGGCTGGGTTGATGAAAACGGTCAGGAGGTCACACTGCCCGCAATACTCGACACAGCAGCAGACAGAAACTACTACGCAACATGGACTCCTGCTACAGATACTCCTTATAAGATCAGAGCATATTATCCCAACCTTAACTACGATCCCACAAATCCCGACAGTAAAGAATATAACTCGATGGATATCGGTATGACCGGTACAACAGGTTACACAGTAGCAGTTGTTGACAGCATCCCCGATCCCGCGGATGCTGATACACACTACTTTACACCTGATACTCTTCCCGGTGCTGCAGGCGGCAATTACGTTTATGATCCTGACAATGCAAACAACGTATTGCCCAAGACAGCTGTAATTGCAGGCGACGGCTCAACAGTTATCGAACTCTACTACATCGGTAAGCTCGTTAACGCAACCTTCGAAGCAAACGGCGGTCAGTATACTGACGGTTCAACAGCACTCGTTGTTCCCGGCAGATTCCAGACTGCAGTTGTTGCTCCCACAGGCGATGCAGCTCCCACAAGATACGGTTATACTCTCAGCGGTTGGACACCCAGCATTACAGCAACAACCAAATATCTCCGTGATACAACCTATAAGGCACAGTGGACAGCTAAGACAGTTCACGTTCAGTTTATGGTAGACGGCGCACAGTATGGAGATCTTCTTGAAACAACATTCGATGCAGTTCCCGCTGCACCCACAGCTCCCAGCAAGACAGGTTATAACTTCCTCGGCTGGTCAACAGATCCCAACGCATCAACCGGTTCAACAACACTTGCAGCAGTTACTGCTGAAGACGATGCATCAACCGGTATTGCAGTAACATACTATGCAATATTTGAACTTGCTGATGTTTACGTAACATATTATGTAGACGATGAACAGTACGGTGCAGTTGAAACTTACCGTTACGGCGACAGTGTTACAATCCGCGAGCCCGCAACAAAGAAGGGTTATACCTTCAGCGGTTGGAAGATCGGAAGCAATGACGCTGCTGACTTCACAATGCCCGCAGCAAACGTAACAATCGAAGGTTTCTTCACACCTGACACAATCGGCGTTGTATTCGATGCTGACGAAGGTGCTTTCACAAGCGGCAAGACAGTAACAGTTGACACAGTATTCGATACTGAAATCAACCTTCCCGCTGAAGAACCCAAGAAGACAGGTTACACATTCGCTGGTTGGGCAACAACAAGCGATGCTGATACAGGTTCAACATCACTCGGCATTCTCACCGAAGAATCAGCAACATACTATGCAGTATATACTCCCAACGAAGTTACATATTATATAGATGTATATAAGATGGGTACAGACGGACAGTATGGTGCAGCTGAAACAACAACAGGCACAGCTTTTGTTGATTCAGAAGTTACAATCACAAGCCATGCAATCGACGGCTTCACACTTGTCACAGCTGCTTCTCAGACAGAAACAGTTCCCGCAGAAGGCGAGCTCAGATTCACCGTAAGATATGAACGTAACAAGTACGTTATCGACTACAACGTTGATGGCGCAATCACAACTAACGAATACTATTACGAACAGGCTATCACACCTATCGCTGATCCCACCAAGACAGGTTACACATTCGCAGGTTGGACTCCCGCAGTTCCCGCAACAATGCCTCTTGGCGGAACAGCAGTAAAAGCAGACTGGACAGTTAATAAGTATAACGTTAAGTTCTACACAGACGATACTAAGGCAACCGTACATTATAACAACGATCATGATTACGGTACCGCAATGCCCACAATCACAGCTCCCACAAGCAACACACACGATTTTGCAGGTTGGGCATACGAGGGCACAACAGCTATCGTTGACATCACAACAATCACAATTCCCGCAAACGATATCGCTTTCGTAGGTATCTGGACTCCCAAGGAATTCACCCTTAACTACAGAACCTACAACGGTGTTTACGAGACATATCAGGTAGCATACGGCACAGCAGCTGCTGACCTTCCCGTTCCCGCAACTGATCCCACAAGAGAAGGTTACACATTCGCAGGCTGGCTCAACGTTCCCGCAACAATGCCCGCAACAAACACCAATATCGTTGCTGACTGGACAATCAACCAGTACACAATCACATTTGACGTTGACGGCGGCACAGCAATCGAAGCTATCACTCAGGATTACAACACTGACGTAACAGCTCCCGCTGATCCCACCAAGACAGGTTATACATTCGCAGGCTGGGATAAGGAAATTCCTGCAAAAATGCCCGCTGAAGACGTAACAATCAAAGCAAACTGGACAATCAACCAGTATACTATTACATTTAATACTGATGGCGGCAGCGCAGTAGCAGCTATCACTCAGGATTACAACACTGCAGTAACAGCTCCCGCAGATCCCACCAAGACAGGTTACACATTCGCAGGCTGGACTCCCGCAGTTCCCGCAACAATGCCCGCAGAAAACGTAACAGTTAAGGCACAGTGGACAATCAACCAGTACACAATCACATTTGATACCGACGGCGGCAATGCAATCGAAGCTATCACAGGTGATTACGGTACAGCAGTTAAGGCTCCCGCAGATCCCACCAAGACAGGTTACACATTCGCAGGCTGGGATGTTGAAGTTCCCGCAACAATTCCTGCAGAAAACGTAACAATCACAGCAAAGTGGACTGCTAACGAGTACACAATTACTTGGGTTGACGCAGCAGGCAGCACAGAAACAAAGGTAACATACGGCGAAGCTATCACAGCTCCCACTCCCGCAGAGAAGGAAGGTCACTACTTCGCAACATGGACACCTTCAGTTCCCGCAACAATGCCCGCTGAGGATCTCACAATCACAGCAATTTACGAAACACGCACTTATGTTGTTAACTTCTATGTAAACGATGTAATCGTAACTGATTACTCAGCAGAATACGGCGAAGTTATCAACCTCGCACCCAACGGCTTCACAGTTCCCGAAGGCTACATCTTCGACGGCTGGTACGATGCAGAAGGCAACAAGGTTGCTGAAGGCGCAACAGTCGGTGCTGCAATTGTAAACCTCTACGGTACACTTACAGCAGGCGAATTTGACGCAGTATTCTATCTTGACGATGCTAAGACAGAAGTTTGGGCAACTGTTAAGACCACATTCGGTGAAGAAATCAAGGCTCCCGCTGTTCCCACAAAGGCAGGCTATGTATTCCAGGGCTGGACACCTTACGTCGGCACAATGGAAACAGAAGGCGCTGAGTTCGTAGCAGTTTGGGAAGCAGATGATTCACTCACAGTAACATACTACGTTGACGGTGAAGTTTACGAAGCATTCGACGTTATCTACAACACACCCATCGATATTCCCGCTGATCCCGAAAAGGTTGGTTATGAATTCAAGGGTTGGGCTCCCGTAGGTCTCGAAGCAATCGAAGCAAACATCGTTGGTCTCCACGGCACAATGATGCCCGCAACATCAGTAGGTTACAACGCAGTATTCACAATCAGCAGCTTCAAGGCAACGTTCCATAAGTATGCTGATTCTGATCACGGCCCCGCAACAGATCCCGCACCCGAATTTGTAGTTCTTAGCTATGGCTCATACAATGTTGGCGATGAAATCATCGTTCCCGCTGCTCCTGTTCTTCTTAACACAGCAGGTGAGTCAATCAACAGCTACTACACATTCAAACATTGGGTTGATGACGAAGGCAACACCTACGCACCCAACTCAACTGTAACAATGGGAACAAGCGAGCTCAACTTCTATCCTGTATATGAAAGAGTAGAAGTTAAACTTGTAGTTATCGATGGCACAACAGGTGCTATCGAAAAGGCACACGCTACCGATATGGAACAGTGGTATGTTTACGGCTTTACAGGCAGACGTATCAATGCTGCTGAATTCCCGAAATTCTTCAAGGTTCAGGGTGATGGTTCATACACAATCGAAAACTCAGAACTTTCAGGAACATTCGGTACAGGCGCTAAGGTTTACGTAACAGATAACCTTACCGGCGAAGTTGTTGAAGAATTCTACATCATCATCTTCGGCGACATCAATGGCGATGCACGTATCAACGCAGCTGACTTGGCAGACCTTCAGACTGAACTCTCTGCACCTTCATGGTCACACGCAAGACGAGGCGTACCTTACAGAAGAAAGGCTGCAGATCTTAACCTTGATGCTCGTGTAAATGCAGTCGATTTGAATGCATTGGCTTCGGTGCTTGCTAAAACATATTCTATTGATCAGGAAACTGGTTTAGCATCATAATCAAACATTTGAAATTTCCCGAAGAGGTAACTTTGATTATCTCTTCGGGATAACCCAAAATTTAAAAGGAATTTCCCTTGCAAATTTGGCAATTATGGGAGGCGTTTCCCATTTATATATGCAGTTCCAAAAATTAAGGGAGGAATAATTTGCATGAAAACATTTAAGCGCGCACTTTCCGGTTTTCTTGCTTTGCTGATGATATTCAGCACTTTCTCTGTTCTTTCAACTGCTACTCTGAAGGACGGCAACGAGAATTCGGCTGAAATTTACACCGATTTCTATGTTCAGGATGCAGAAGGCAATTGGACAAAGACAGATAAGGTAAAAGCGGGTGAAAAGGTCAAGGTTGCAGTTTCAATTGTTACTGACTTCCGTCTTGGTACACCTACAATTTTCTGGGTTTACAGCAAGGATTTCATGACTTTGGATACAACAAAATTAGGTGACCCTACCGCCACAGCTGAGACCGGCGATACTTATGATTCAGCTGGCGTGTACAATCCCAGTGCAACAGCAATTCCCACAGCAAATTCATGGGTAGGTTACTTTGTTCACAGCGAAGAAGTGGCTGAATTCTCAATTGCTGATGACCTGATTTATGAAGGTTACTTTGACAACATTGAAGGCTATGCTGACGGCTATGAGTATTTTGAAGATAAGGGCTGGATTGCTCTTACCTGTTACTCAGGCACACCTTCAGTTCTCACAGCAGATGAGCATATGTTCGAGTTCTATTTCACAGTTAAGGATGCTCCCACAGCTGATGAAGGTTTCTTCTTTGTTCCTGAAGAGTCAATTATGAACACCAGCAATCAGGACTACGGCTTCACAGCTCTTCAGCGTTCAAAGTCAGCAACAGACTTCGGTGTTAATGTTAACGAGCAGGCTTATATGATGGATTACGATGTTCAGCCTAAGGATGACAACGTAATCACTCTCTACACCGAAACATCCACAACATATACTCAGAACGTATATACAATGGATACAACAGGTAATTACGGTGCAGCTGTAACAACAACACCTACAGCTGAAATCGGTGCAAAGGTCGAATCATCATCCTATACAGTTCCCACAGGCTTTGCACTTGATGCAACACAGAGCACAACATCAGTTATTGCTGCTGCTGACGGTTCATCAGTTATGAACATCTACCTCAGCAGAAATAAGTACACCGTTAAATTCGGTGATAAAGAAACTTCACAGTATTACGATGCAGTAATCGTTCCCGCAGATGCTCCCGAAAAGGTAGGCTACACCTTCGATGGTTGGTATATCGGCGACAAGAAGCTTGCTGCAACAGATAAGGTTCCCGTAAACGGCGCAACCTACACAGCTAAGTACACAGGTAACGAAGGCGTTGAATACACTGTTAAGAAGTACTTCATGAACACTGACGGCGCAACTTATGCTGACGCAGTTGAAGAAACTCTTACAGGTACAGCAGGCGAAATTGCTAACTATGCAGTTGCAGTTGATGGCTTTACTCTCAACTCAGGCAAGGGCAAGCTCGCAGGCACAATCGAAGGCGACGGCTCACTCGTTCTTGAAGCTTACTATGACCGTAATACAGTTAAGGTAACAATCGACGATAAGACCGAAGATATGTACTACGGTGAAGAAATCCAGAAGCCCGATGATCCCACTCCCGAAACAGGTTATGAATTCGACAAGTGGGTAGACGGCACAGATAAGGAAATCGAAACTTGGCCCGTAACAGTCGGCACAAGCGATATTATTATCAAGCCCACATACAAGGCTATCGAACGCACAATTACTTACGTTTACGCAGGTGACGTTCCTGACGGTATGACCGCTCCCGAAGCTACCACAGGTATCATCGGTGACAAGGTTGTTGTTCCCGCAGTTCCCACCGCAGAAGGCTACACAGCATCAGCTTGGGTAGTTGAAGGCGCTGACGCTGACGGTAAGGTTTACACAAGTGACGTTACCGTTACAACAACATGGTCAATCAACGCTTACGGCATAACATTCAATACTGACGGCGGTTCACCCGTTGCAGCAATTGAAAACGTTAAGTACGGCGATGAAATTACAGCTGATATGGTTGGCGAAACAACCAAGCCCGGTTATGATTTCAAGGGCTGGACATACGCTGACGGCACAGCAGTAACATTCCCCATCACAATGGGCGACAACGCTATTACACTTAAGGCAACCTGGGAACTCCATCCCTACACAATTACCTATGAGTACACAGGTAACGTTCCCACAGGTGTAACAGCTCCCGCAACTACAACAGGTACTATGGGTTCAGACATTCCTCAGCCCACAGTAAACAACGTTGAAGGTTATACATTCGGCGGCTGGACAGTATTCGAAGGCGCTGATGAAAACGGCAAGGTTGGTACAAGCGACATCACCGTTAAGGGTGCATGGACAATCAACCAGCATACAGTAACATTCGTAACAGGTGTTGATACAACAATCGCTCCCATCACAAGACGTTACAATGTTGAAATCGTAGCTCCCTCAGAGACACTCACTAAGGCCGGCTACACATTCGCAGGTTGGAAGGATCAGGACGGTAACACAGTTACATTCCCGTTCTCAATGCCTGATAAGGATCTTACACTCACAGCTCAGTGGACTGCTGTTGAACGTACAATCACTTACGTTTACGCAGGCGACGTTCCCGAAGGTGCAACTGCTCCCGCAGCAGTAAAGGGTATCATCGGTGACACAGTTGTTGTTCCCGCAGTTCCCACCGCAACAGGCTACACAGCATCAGCTTGGGTAGTTGAAGGTGCAGTTGACGGCGCAATTGCTGAAAGCGACGTAACCGTTACAACAACATGGACACGCAACACATACACAGTTACATTCTATGCTGACGAAGACACTGCAGAAAACAACACAGTTCACTTCAGCAAGGAATATCAGTACGGCGATACATTCGAGTATCCCGCAACCAATCCCACAAAGCCCGGTGCAGTATTCAGCAGCTGGGATACAACAGTCTGTGATGTTGAAGATAACATGAGCATTTATCCCATCTTCACATACGACGTTTACGATGTAGTTGTTATCGGTCTTTACGATGCAGAACTTGATGCTTACACAGCAGAATACGGTGATCAGATTATTGACGGCGATCTTCCCTCAGATGCTGATATGGAAGAAGACGGCTATAAGTTCAACGGCTGGAAAGTAAACGGCGCTGATCTCGTTCTTCCCTACACAATC
>JAZQKN010000039.1:0-5662 GCA_045542175.1 Acutalibacteraceae bacterium
TTTCATTTATCTTCGTTCTCCTTAATTTAACTTATTTTGTAATTATAGCACACAGAAATTGTTTTAACAAGGGAGTAAATAAATTTTATTTATACAAACGCCCGGAGCACTGCAGCACCCCGGGCATTGAACAATATTAATATCAGCAAATAAAACTGTGCTTAAATATATCGACCGTCTGCGATATACTGTCCGTAAACTGAAAAGAAAGCTTATAAACCAGCACCGTTACCGTATCCTTTGCTATAACGTTTCCTTCCGCATCGATAACCTCTGCAGTCACCTTTGCCTTCTTTGCGCCGAAAAGACCCTTAAAAGTAACTTTTCCGTTTTTGTCGACAACCACCCTGGAATTATCCGACGACCAGCGCACGGTACAGCCGTCTGCGTTTTTTACGTTACAATCAAGCTGAACGGATGCCTTTGTATACAAAGCAAACAAACCGATTTTTTTGTTTATCCGTTCAACAGCTTTGCCGTTTTCGGTAATATCCGCCGTGCTTCTGCTGCCAGAAACCGTTATTTCAAATTCCGTTGTTTTAGTTATGTTTCCGTAGGTATAATAAACCGAAACCTTCTTTTTGCCGACGGAATTAAGCATTACCATTCCGACATTGTAATCGCTTATTTCACGGCTTGTTCCGTCGCTGTAAGACGCAACCACCTTCAGACCGGTTAAATCGATTTGTTCACCGATGCCGTATTCAACCTTTGCCGGCAGCTGAGAAACTTCAATACTGTCCACAACCGTTTCCACTTCGATAACCGCAAACTCACTGAAATGGTCTGTTTCAAATACTATGTAATTGCCGTCAAGCGTGCTCGCAAAGCGGACAAGAGGATTAACGATATCCTCGGTAACGTGATAAACCTTGCATTTATTGGGGTCAACGCCGTTTGCAATCCTGATTTTGACGGTTACCGTACCGTCAGGCTGTATAACCGCAGCGTTATTCACAAGGTTGATGTCATAAAAATGAAGGCTTCTTATCGAGCCGCCGACAGCAAAATTTGTGCCCTCGTAGTTTGACGGATCAACTTCTTCAACAGAAAGAAGTGTATCAGGCTTTATTTCTTTTGTTGTTGCCGAAACAATAACGCCGCAGGGTTCGTGGCGAAGCACAACAGAAGCATATTTCAGCGCAAGAATCGCATCGGCTATGGACTTTGCAAAGGCGTTTACCATCTCCTGCTCCGTAACGTTCAAGCCATATACAACCGCATTTACCGCCGCATCAAGAGAAATCAGAGAGATTTCCGAATAATACCGTCTGTCAAGATTTTTCGCTTTGTTGATTTGAGTTTCAACTGCAGAATAGTCGGCAGGACGATATTCCAGATTATCCAATGCATTTTCGATTGCCTTTGCCCATTCGTCAACCTGAGCCTGATTATCAATTGTCAGATTATAGTCGACCGCCTCAAGTGCTTTATCAAGCAAATCAAGACTTTCGGCGGTATAAAGAGATCGGTTGACCGCATCCGCCTGCGTAACAACTCCGTTAAGCGCCGAAAAGTCGGCAGGAATATATTCAAGAGATTTCAACGCCTCGTATATCGCCTGCGCATACGAATTTATAACCCTTTGATCATCAGTTTTTTCTGCGTTTTTCGCTATGTAAACAGCTTCATCAAGTCTGAGAAGACTGTTTTCGGTATACAGGACTCGTTCAATGTTTTCCGCTTCAAGCAAAGCTTTATACAAACCCGAATAATCCCCTATCTTTTCATCAAGAGCCGAAATTGCATCATCAATAGCATCCACATATTCTTTTATCAAATCCGAATCAGCAACATCGCAGTGTTTCTCAACCGAATTAACCTCGGCATCAAGTCTTGCAAGGGATTGGTCGGTAAACAATTTTCTGTCAACGGCATTTGCTCTTGAAATCGCTTCATCAACCGCAGAATAGTCACACCAAACCACTTTCATACTTTCCAAAGCCGAATTTATTTCATCGGTCATCGCATCAATTTCACTTTGATATTCTTTACAGATATTCAAAGGAACGTTGTCTATAATTGCTGCTGCATTCCAATAATTACTTTTCGACCGTTTGTTTGATGAAAGTGATTTGAACTTGTTTACGGCATATTCATATCCGCTGTAATCGCCAATATTTTCATCATCAAGAATAATTGCGGAAAGTTTCTCACTGTTCGCCTGTGCAAACTCATATGCCGTTGAATCTTCATAGCAAAAGAACTTCGTTTTCTGTGAAAAATGCCACTGTTTATCAGCGAAAGTAACATCCTTAGCCGGAAAATAAACATAATCAAAATGATATCCGAGCGAACCTTTTCCTATCACCTTTATGCTTTCGGGAATTGTAAGATAGTAAGTCCCCCAAGCATCGTAAAACATACTGGTGCTTAATTCGGGAAGAGTATCATTCAGAACAACAGAACGTATAGAACACTGATAAAAAATATGCTTACCCGTTGCTTTGATATCATCGCAAAAATAGAGTCTTTTGACCCTGCTGAAAGAAAAAGCATAGTCACCTATGTATTCTACGCCATTGGGAATTGTATACTCGTAATCTTTGATTTGCGACGGAAAAAAATGAAGAACGGTTTTATCCTTGCTGTAAAGAACACCGTCATCATCCGAGCAATAATTAGAATTATCAGGAGAAACGTCGAATCTTTTCATAGTCGGTATCTCACTGAATGCTCCATCAAGTTTAATGACACTTGACGGTATATAAACAGTCTCCAATTTTGTTCGGTTAAACGCCATATTTCCGATAAATTCGAGCGATTCGGGCAAATCAATTTCTGTTATATTTGCATACCCGAACGCACCCTCGGAAATAATTTTAAGATTACAGTTTTGAGCAAAAGTGATTTTTTCTATATTTTTGCAACCGTGAAAAGCTCTGTCACCGATAATTTCAACAGATGAAGGAATCTCAACGTTGCTGACAATCTCATTATCATAAAAAGCTCTGTCTGTAACGCTCTTTGTGCCGTTTTTGATAACCAATTCCGATTTATCGATGGGCATCGAGCCCTTGTAAGAATAAAGAACGTTTCCTGCATAAACAACGCCGTCAGGCAGACTGTCATACCAGCCCGTGCCGTCAAAAGCGCTATCACCTATATAATCCAAGGTGTCAGGAAAGCTGATATCGGTTATGTTGGCAATACCTTTGAAAGCATTGCGGTTTACTGCCTTTGTGCCGTATTTGATGGCAACCGATGTGTTTTCGGGAGCTGTTCCTTTGTAACCCAAAAGAAACGGACCAATATATACCGGTGAATTATCAGGCACACCAGCATACCATTTACTGTTAGAGGCAAAATTCACATAGTTGATGCGTTTCAGCCTGCTGTTTTCCGAAACCGAAATCGTTTCGAGCGCAGGCAAACTCGCATCCGACCATATCTCTTCAACAGAATCAGCCAGACTTATGGAAACAACGTTATTCAGCAAAACGAAAAACCCGTTTCCAAGATGTGTTATTCCTTCCGAAACAATTATGCTTGTAATATATTTGGCATATTTTCTCCAAGGTGCCTCTTCCGTTACATAACTATATGTTTCACCCGCTCCTTCAAAACGAAGAATGCCTGATGCGGTATCGAGCGACCAAGTTATATTGTCACCGCACCTGTAGTCAGTTGCAGCAGCAAAAGCATCCGTAACGATACCATTAAATGGAATCGAAAACGACAACACAAAAACAACAGCCGCAAGAATAATTGAAACAATTCTTTTCACTCCGTCACCCCATTGAAATAATTATTATTCTATTCAATTATAATATATAGTTATTCAATTTGCAACACTCTTAAAAAACAAACACGGCAGGAGCGTACCCCTGCCGTGCGGGTTGTTAATTAATTCAGAAATTCACAGCAATTGCCTGTTCGTAGTCTTTAAGCAAACCGAATAATCCCCTGAAAAATGCAATGATTTTATCAAAGAAGCCTGCCTTTGAAGTCATAACCTGGGTGTCAGAACAAATAAAGTCATCTCCAAATTTAATACCTACAGTGAAGGTGGTGCTTCCGTTCTTTTTGGGAGTAATTACACATTCACTGCCATCCTCAGAAACAGAAACAATTTCAAAATTATCATTGTTTGCTTCCCAGGTAACCTCTAATCCCGTAGCTATATCAGCGTGAAGCTTAATTGTATCGCCGTATCTGATCATTGTTATTGAAGGCTTGCGGATGTTTATTAATCCAACAGGATCAGGTGAATTGATTGTCTCCCAGATAGCATAAAGAGTAATATCTTCCTGTTCATCGGATTGTCTGATCATATTACCGGGATAATACCAATTTCCGTTTCCGTCAGTATTATCGCACCAACCAACAAAAACATATCCGTCACGTACGGGCTCTTCATCAGGAATATATCCGATTGCGTTGCTTTCAATAAACATTGTCTGAGGAGCATTTGTTCCACCGTTGGCATCATAGTAAACATAAAATTCAGAGGCACCTTTATACCAAACGGCATAAAGCGTAGTGTTTGCAGAAAGCGTGATTGTGTCGCCTCCTACATAGCTTTCGAACATTGCTGTTGAACTTGTTGACCAACCAAGGAAGGTATAACCGCATCTTGTAGGTTTAGTCGATGAAACAGTGTAGCTTGTTGCTCCGCTCTGTGATGAGGGTGCACCCGAACCTCCGTTTGCATTGTATGTAAGGGTGTAGGTGGTTGCTGCATTCTTCTTCCAAACCGCATAAAGCGTTGTGTTTGCGGAAAGCGTGATTGTGTTGCCGCTTACATAGCTTGCAGATGTTGCAGTTGAGCTTGTTGACCAACCAAGGAAGGTGTAACCGCTTCTTGTGGGTTTAGTAGATGAAACAGTGTAGCTTGTTGCTCCGCTCTGTGATGAGGGTGTACCCGAACCTCCGTTTGCATTGTAGGTAAGGGTGTAGGTGGTTGCTGCATTCTTCTTCCAGACTGCATACAGGGTTACCGAACAATCACCGTTTGCAATATTTGCATTAAGATGTGTCGGAAGAAGTCCTGTATCATTCTGATCAAACCAGAGTTCACCCGATGAAGTTGTACTCCAACCTACAAATTCATAACCATCTCTGGAAAGTCCGAATGTTGCAGCATTGTACAAACCGTCTTTCTGTGCGTTATTGTATGTCCATTTCTGGCAGAATTTTGAACTATCCGATTTTTTATAGATATTATTAGATGAAAGATAATATGTATCAGACGAAATTGAACCGCCGTTCGCATTGTAGTAAACAGAAAGAGTATTGGCACCTTTTGTAGTAAATGCTTCCTTTGCGCTATAGTATGTCGTTCCATTAACAACAGCATACAACTGATATGAATATTTTGTTCCTTTCTTTAGTGTGCACTTCAATTCTTTGTTAACATCATAGTAAAGATTCACAACAGAATAAGAAGAAAGATTTGAAATTGACTCTTTGTATTCCTTCAATAAGTTTCCCGATTCATCATAAAGTTTTATACCACAATTCCCCAATGTTTTTAGTTTAGGATTCATGACCTTACCGCAAAGAACCGCATTAGTTTCTAAAACAGAATATTTGGAATATGATTTATCAATTTCAACACTTGGATTTTTATAGTAAGATATTCTCGTCAATGTTATTTTATTATATGACATCCAAGCCGAAAGAGTAAGATAACAAGATTTTGAATGATCTGTTGTGGGTG
>JAZQKN010000040.1:0-11586 GCA_045542175.1 Acutalibacteraceae bacterium
AATACTTCTGAGGGATTCTTGATACGCTTCCATGACATTTCTGAAATGTGAACCATACCGTCAACGCCGCCGATGTCAACAAAAGCACCGTAGTTTGTCATTGACTTAACAACGCCGTGATACTTCTGGTCAACAGCTGCCTGTGCCCAGAATGCTTCTGAAGCTTCTTTCTTAGCTTCCTTAAGTACTGCACGGATTGAGCCGACAGCTCTTCTTCTCTGCTTGTTAACTTCGATGATGCGGAACTTAACTGTTGTCTTGAGAAGGCTCTCAAGTGAGTCGTCACGACGCTCTGTAGCGAGTGATGCGGGGATGAATACGCGAACGCCGTTGCTTACAACGAGAACGCCGCCCTTGATGATTTCTGCTACTGTGCCTTCAAGAATTCTGCCGTCTTCTTCTGCTTCAATGATGTCAACCCATGATTTCTGAGCATCAAAGCGTTTCTTTGAAAGCATAACGGTTCCATCTGCGTCGTTGGTCTTCATAATGATGAGATCAATCTCATCGCCTACCTTGAGCTCCTTTGCTGCATTTGCTGTGGGGTCTGCGCTGTATTCATCCATGGGAACATAGCCGGCATGCTTTCTGCCGATGTCAACCTGGATTTCTGTGGGTGTGATACCCATAACAACGCCCTTGACTTTCTGGTCAGTGCTCATGTTGCTGAGTGATGCCTCAAGAGCTGATAAAAAGTCCATATCTTCGGTTGTCATTGCTTCAGAAGGCACCTCCTCTACCTGCAGATTTGTGGTTTCCTTTACGATTTCGGACATTTTAAAAAGTACCTCCTTAATAATTGCGGAAGGGGTTGACGCCCCTGCCGTCACGCCGATTTCGGCGTATGCGGATAAATCTATGGTTAAGAGCTCTTCAGCTCTTTCCACCAAATAAGTGTCGCAGTTTTCACTGCATACGGCTTTGAGCTTTGCCGTGTTTGAGCTTTGCCGCCCTCCGATGATGATCATACAGTCGCATTCTTTTGAAAGCTTTGCCGCTTCATCTTGTCTTTTTCGGGTAGCACTGCATATTGTATCAAATATTTTTGAATTTGTACAGTATATTTTTATTTTTTCTTTAGATTTTTTCCATTCTTCTTGGGAAAAAGTGGTCTGTGAAACAACAATTATTCTTTTTTGATACAATTCAGCGTTTTCGCTCAGAAGTTTTTCAACCTCTTCGCAAGAGCTGAATATATAAACCTCGCCTTTACAGTAACCGCAGATTCCGTTAACCTCGGGGTGCTTGGGGTCGCCCGCAATAAGAACGGGAATTTCTTTGTCGGAATGCTCCCGGACTATGTTGTGAATTTTTTTGACAAAGGGACAGGTTGCATCGCAAACGGTTGCTCCCCTTGCTTCAAGCTCATCATATACGCTCTTTTTAACACCGTGAGCTCTGATTATAACGGTTTCACCCGGCTCTGCATCCTGAGGTTTATCAATGCAACGAATGCCTTTGGCTTCAAGGTCTTCCGTAACCTGAGGATTGTGAATCAGATGACCGAGCGTTGCGGCATTACTGCATTTTTCTGCAATTTCGTATGCCATTTCAACGGCTCTGTCAACACCGAAGCAAAAGCCTGCTGTTTCTGCAAGTTTTATTTGCAATGTCCTTCCTCCCAAAGTGCAACGATTTTATCCATTACGTTGTTTGCACTTGCTCTGAGTTCATCGTTTGTGTTCTCGTCGTTAAGACCGAGCTCTGCAAAGGGAATGGGCTTGCCGAATCTTACGGTAACCTTTGAACCGCGCTTCATTTTCTTATCGTTATAGATTGCAACGGGAAGAATATCAGCCTTTGCTTCTTTTGCGATAAGAGCAATACCGCCCTTCGCCCTTGCGGGAGTGAAGGTTTTTGAACGTGTACCTTCGGGGAACATACCGAGAACCATTTTTTCTTTTATGATTCTTACCGCATAGTCAAGCGCCTGACGGTCTCTTGCACCTCTCACGATGGGGAAGCCGTTAAGCAGTGTGAGGAAGAATCTGATTATGGGATTCTTGAAAAGCTCCTGCTTGCCCATAACGTGAATCTGCTTTTCCATACCGAGACCGATAAAAACGGGGTCAAGGGCGTGAATATGGTTAGATGCGATTATGTAGCCGCCTTCTGCGGGGATGTTTTCAAGTCCTGTATATTCAACCTTGAAAAAGCACTTTATAATTGCTCTTCCGAGGGGTTTGACTCTGTCATAAATCTTTCTTTCTTTGAGTTTGGAATAATCGAAGCCTTTCATTACACTTTCTCCTTAATAATGCTGATGATTTTTTCTACCGATTCCTCAAGCGTGTTGCCCGTTGTGTCGAAAAGCACGCTGTCTTCTGCGGGCTTGAGCGGTGCAATTTCACGGTGAGAATCGTTATAATCACGTTCAACAAGTTCCTTGAGAACGTCCTCATAATTAACCTGTGAGCCTTTCGCAATAAGCTCTTTATAGCGTCTTGCTGCTCTTTCTTCGGGTGATGCGGTAAGGAAAATCTTAACCTGCGCATTCGGAAGAACAACGGTGCCTATATCTCTGCCGTCCATAATGCAGTTGTTTCTTGAAGCAATATCTCTCTGCAAATCAAAAAGAAACGCTCTTACTGCGGGTACGGCCGAAACGTCTGACGCCGCCATTGAAGCGGGAGGAGTTCTGATTTCAACGGAAACGTCTTCACCGTTAAGAAGCACCTTCTGCTCGCCGTTTTCAAAAACGAGGTCAACGGAAATACCGTTGATGCTTTCGGCAACAGCTTCCTTATCTCTGGTATCAATGCCTTTTCTTAAAGCGTTGACGCCTACTGCTCTGTAAAGAGCACCTGTGTCAACATAAATGTATCCGAGCTCTTTTGCGGCACCTCTTGCACAAGTGCTTTTACCTGCACCGCCGGGGCCGTCGATTGCAACGTTGATTACTGTTTTGTTCATTCAAAATTCCTCCGTTTAATCTGCGGCGCTTTCGCCCGCAAGCTTACCTGTTGAGAATGCAATCTGAAGATTGAAGCCGCCTGTATAGGCATCGGCATCAATTACTTCGCCCGCAAAATAAAGACCTTCAACAAGCTTTGATTCCATGGTTTTGGGATTAATCTGCGAAACGTCTACTCCGCCCGAAGTGATTATCGCTTCGGCAACGGGTCTGAAATCTGTTACGGTTACGGTTAAATTCTTGAGCAAAACCGCAAGGTTTCTTCTCTGCTCTTTCGTAACCTGATTGACCTTGGTTGAAAGACCGATTCCGCTGAGCCTTACGATTACGGGAACAAGCTTTTTGGGTAAAAGCGAATTGAGTGCATTGATGAAATTTCTGTTGATATTTTCAGAAAAATCACGCAGAATTCTTGCATCAAGCTGTTCAACGGTCAATGCGGGTTTAAGGTCGATTGCAATTTTGTATTTGCCGCTCTTCATATTTCTCATATGAGCGCTGGCGCTTAAAATCACGGGACCCGAAACACCGAAATGAGTGAAAAGCATTTCGCCGAAATCGGAATAAATTTCCTTTTTCTTTTCGGTATCCGTTACTTTTATCGCTATATTACGAAGCGAAAGACCCATCAATTCACTGCAGAAGCCTTCGTGAATTTCAAGCGGCACAAGAGAGGGCTTAAGGTCGGTAATTTTATGACCCGCCTGCCTTGCAAGCTCATAGCCGTCACCCGTTGAGCCTGTACCGGGATATGAAAGTCCGCCCGTTGCGATTATAATTTTATCGGCATAAATCACTTCGCCGCTTTCGGTTTCTACACCTTTTACGCGATTATCCTCAACAATAAGTTTAACCGCTCTGCCCTTGATTATTTTTGCTCTTTTACAGGCAAAATCATGCAGGGCATCAACTATTTCGAGAGCGTTATCCGAAACGGGAAAAACTCTGTTTCCTCTTTCGGTTTTAAGCTCAACGCCTCTGCTTTCAAAAAATTCAATAACGTCGGCGGGCATAAATCTTGAAAAAGCACCGTAGAGGAATCTGCCGTTGCCCGGTACGTTTGAAATAAGGGTTTCGAGTGAGGTACAGTTATTGGTAACGTTGCATCTGCCCTTGCCCGTTATCATAAGCTTTCTGCCGGGTCGGTCGTTTCTTTCGAGAATTACGGTCTGAATTCCTTTTGAAGCTGCAAAACCTGCCGCGGTAAGACCCGCCGCACCCGCTCCGATTATCAGCAAAGAGGTTTTCATTTCTTTTCCCCCTTATTGGTGCTGTAAACGTCGTAGGCATCCCAGATTTCTTCAAGCTGTCTGAGGTTGCCGTAAACCTGGTCCTGATTTTCCTTTGCACAGGCGGCGATAAGCGCGTTTATCACGCTCAGCGGTGCAACAAGCGAATCAACGAAAGACACCATACTGCTTTTTGCAACGAGAAGATGGGTTGCAAAAGGTGCTATGGGTGAGGTTTCACCGTCGGTTATTGAAATTATCGTTGCACCTCTGCTCTGTACAAACGAAAGGGCCTTTATTGTCTGCTTTGAATATCTCGGGAAGCTGATTGCAATGCAGACGTCTTCATCGGTTATTTTGTAAATCTGCTCAAAGATTTCGCTTGATGCAGACCTGTCAACAAGCACAACGTTATCGTTGATATATCTGAAATAAAACGCCGCAAAACTTGCAATTGCCGAAGAGCTTCTTACACCGAGAATATAGACTTTTTTAGCATTGTTTATCGCTTCAACGCTCTTTGCGAAAGCTTCTTTCGATATGTTTTCTTTGGTTGTTTTAATCATCTCGGCATCGGCCGCAAACACTTTGTCAACGAAATCTCCGCTTTCATAACGGCTTGCCGCAACCTCCATACGCTGAACGCTTGTGAGGTGGCTTTTTACCATCTCCTGAAGATACTTCTGAAGCTCGGGATAGCCGTCAAAGCCTATGTTTGTTGCAAATCTTACAACCGTTGATTCGCTTACGCCAACGGTTTTGCCGAGCTTTGCCGCCGTCATAAAAGAAGCTTTTTCGTAATTATTTTTAATGAAATCGGCAATTTTTTTATGTCCTTTTGAAAGGCTGCCGTAAACAAGTTCAACCTTATTCTGAAAATTTTCTGCCATTTAAACACCCCTCGGGATTGCCTATGTCATACAGATTTAATATTACACTAATATACAGTAAAATGCAAGTTTAATTTACCGAAAATGCAAGATTTATTTCATTTTGCATTTTCGGTTGACCTTATTATATTAATTGTGTATAATTAATCAAACTCTTTTTTCAGACAGGAGAATGGTTATGTCAGCAAAAACTTTATTATGGTATAAATCCCCCGCAAAAGCGTGGACTCAGAGCCTTCCCATCGGCAACGGCACACTGGGTGCAATGATTTACGGCGGAGTTAAAAACGAGCTTCTTTGCCTCAACCACGATGAATTATGGACAGGTAAGCCCAAAAATACAATTGTTGAAGGTGCTCCCGAAGCTTATAAAAAGGCTCAGAAACTTGCTCTTGAGGGCAAGCTTCACGAAGCACAGGACGAAATCCAGAAAAATTTCCAGAGCGTTTTCACTCAGGCTTATATGCCTTTGGGTAACCTTGAAATCGTATTTGACCACTGCTCAAGAGCTTCCGACTATAAGAGAAGCCTTGACCTTGAAAATTCAATTGCTTATACCGAATTTTCGAAGAGCGGTGTTAAATATAAGAGAGAATATTTTGCTTCATATCCCGCAAAAATGATTGTTGCAAAGCTTACAAGCGACGGCGGCAAAATGAATTTTGACGTTAAGATTAATTCAAAACTCCGCGCCGCCGCAATCGTTCAGGATAATATCCTTTATCTTGAAGGCGAATGCCCAGGTGAGGATAACTTTGAAGAAAGAGACAGCGAATATCACTACTATGACGAGCCCGAAATGAAGGGCATCCGTTTCCTTGCAGGCGTTAAGGTTGTTACCGACGGTACTCTCAAAAAGGCTGACGAGCACCTGAGCGTAGCAGAGGCAACCTTTGCGGAAATTTATTTCACCGCCGAAACAAGCTTCAACGGTTGGGACAAACTTCCCGTACTCGAGGGCAAGGAATATGTCGCACCCGTCAAGGAAAGACTTGCAAACGATTTTGATTACGAAGCAATCAAAAAGGCTCATATTGCCGACTACAAAGAGCTTTACGACAGAGTCAAGCTTGATATCGACGGCAAATCAAACGGCGATTTGCCCACAGACAAGCGTCTTCAGAAATTCAAAAGATCAAAGAACGATATCGGTCTTATCGAGCTTACCTATAACTACGGTCGCTATCTTGCAATTTCCTGCTCAAGAGAAGGCTCACAGCCCTCAAACCTCCAGGGTATCTGGAATGACAGAGTTTGTCCGCCCTGGAAATCAAACTACACGGTTAACATCAATACCGAAATGAACTACTGGCCCGTACTTATGTGCCGTATGCCCGAAGTTAACCTTCCCCTTATCGAAATGGTCAAGGACCTGAGCGTAAGCGGTGAAAGAGTTGCAAAGGGTCAGTACGGAGCAAAGGGATGGGTTTCACACCATAACGTTGACCTCTGGCGTCAGGCAACTCCCGTTGACGGCGACGCACAGTGGGCATTCTGGCACGGCTCATCGGGTTGGCTCTGTGAACACGTTTTCCAGCACTATGAATACACAAACGATAAGAAATTTCTTGCAGAAACAGGTTATCCCCTTATGAAGAAGGCTGCGGAATTCTATCTCGATATTCTCGTTGAATACGAAGGCAAGCTTGTCTTTGCACCCGGCACGTCTCCCGAAAACACTTTCATTTATGAAGGCAAACCCTGCAGCGTGGGTAAATACTCAACAATGAGTATGAGCATTGCCCGTGAACTTTTTGAAAACTGCGTAAAGAGCTGTGAAATTCTCGGAATTGACGAAGATTTTGCCGCAACTCTTAAAGATACACTTTCAAGAATGGCTGATTTCAAAATCGGCAGCGACGGCCAGCTTCTCGAATATGACGACGACTATGAAGAGAGAGAGATTCACCACAGACACGTTTCTCACCTTTATGCTCTTCACCCCGCAAACATCATTACCGTTGACGGCACACCCGAGCTTGCAAAAGCCTGCATAAGAACTCTTGAACGCCGCGGCGATAACGGTACAGGCTGGAGCCTTGGCTGGAAAATCAATTTCTGGGCAAGACTTTTCGACGGCGACCACGCACTCAGACTTATCGAAATGCAGCTTCGTCCCGTTAAAAGCGTAGGCATTAACTACACAAGAGGCGGAGGCACTTACGAAAACCTTTTCGATGCCCATCCCCCCTTCCAGATTGACGGCAACTTCGGTTTTGTAAGCGGCATCACCGAAATGCTTATGCAGAGCCGCGACGGAAGAATTTATCTTCTTCCCGCTCTTCCCTCAAAGTGGAGCAACGGCAAGGTAAGCGGTCTGCTTGCAAAGGGCAACGTAATTGTCGATGTTGAATGGAAAAACGGCAAGGCTACCGAATACAGCCTTGAAGGCACAGGTACGTTTACTGTTATTATCGACGGAAAGGAAACCGAAGTTAAGCTCAACGGCGAAAAATTAACGGTTAAAATCTGATATGAAATTTGACCTTTACGATTTTGACAAAACGGTATATCCGCAGGATTCCGAAACGGTGTTTCTGTTTTACTGCATACTTCACAGACCCTATCTGATTCTGCTTGCACCGTGGCTTTTGCTCAATCTCACGCTTTTCTTTTTCAAATTCGGCGATAAATACAAGGGCAGATGCTTTTCATTTCTCCGCTTTGTAGACGGCGAAAAAATGGCAAAGAAATTCTGGCAAAAAGAAAAAAAGAGAATTTACCCGATTTTTGAAGAAAAAAACAGAAGCGGCAGACCTGTTGTTGTCTGCTCCGCTTCTCCCGAATTCTTTTTAAAACCGATTTGCGAAGAATATAACATTCACACTCTTATTGCTACCCCGATGAATCCGAAAACAGGCGAAATCAACGGTTTCAACTGCAAGGATAAGCAAAAGCCGATAAGACTTGCCGAAACTCTGCCCGACGCTCAGTTTGTTAACGTTTATTCCGACTCAATCAGAAACGATATTCACATTTTTGAGCTGGGTGAAAAATGTTTCCACGCAAAAAAGGGCGTGCTGACAGAAATGAGCATTGAGGAATTAAGAGAAAAGGCAAAAGAAGAAAGCAAACGAAAATATGCTTTTTAATAAGGCAAAAAATCCGAACCTCATTCCGAGGCTCGGATTTTTATTTTACATTCTGCTCGCTTTATATGCAACGCCGAGCATTCCCGCGGTGTTGCCGAGATTTGAATTTGTTATTTTAACGTTGCGGAAGCTTTGCATAAGTCTTCCCTGCATTTTTTCGTTGATGGAATTGATTATGTAATCCTCATTCATAATGCCGCCGCCAAGAACAATAAGCGACGGATTGAAAGTATAGGTTATGCTGATAAGACCCGCGATTATTTCATCAATCCATTCGTCAACCGCGTTCTTTATTTCGGGCTTTGAGAAGTATTCGGGAGCAAAAATCTTAACACCGTCAAGCTCTTCTTCCGAAATCGCATTGACCTTTCTGACAAGAGCGCTTGCCGAAGCATAACGCTCATAGCAACCTTTTCCGCCGCAAGTGCATTCTTCTCCGCCTGCGTGGGTTATAATGTGACCCATTTCGCCCGCTGAGCAGCCTGAACCCGTATACAAATCGCCGCCAAGAATTACAGCACCGCCGATGCCTGTGCCGTAAGTGAGGCAGATGAAATCGGTATAACCCTTTGCCTTGCCGAAATACATTTCACCGAGAGCCGCCGCATTGACGTCGTTTTCAACGTAAACGGGAATACCCGTTGCACCCTCAATCATTCCTCTGATATCGGTGCCTGTGTAACCGGGAATGTTATCGGTTGCGTAAACGATTTTGCCTGTTTTGCTGTCAACCTGACCTGCGGTTGAAATGGCAATACGGTCAATATTATCAAAGGTTTTGATAATCTCAATAACCTTTTCGATTATTTTTCTGCCGCCGATTTTTGCATCGGTTTCAACCTTCTGCGACTGCGAAAGTTCAAAGTTTTCATTACAGAGCGAAAACTTTATAAAAGTTCCGCCTATATCAAAAGCAAGAATTCTCATTTTTCCAAAGCCTTTACAAATCTTTTTGTTATATCCATAGGTCTTGTGATTGCAGTTCCGCAAACCGCACCGAAGGCACCCGCTTTATAAACGTTCACAAGGTCTTCGGGCACCCAGATTCCGCCCTCTGCGATTACGGGTGTATGAAGCTCTTTTGCATATCTTTCAATAAGCTCAAGGTCGGGAAGAATTCTGCCCTTTGTGTAGGGAGTGTAGCCCGCCATTGTTGTGCCGATAAGGTCCATGCCGAGCTCTTCGGCAAGCTTGCCCTCTTCAAAGCACGAGGTATCCGCCATAAAGAGCTGGTCAGGATATTTTGCTCTTACCTCTTTGAAGAATTCCTCGAAAGAAAGTCCGCCGGGTCTTGTTCTGTTTGTTGCGTCAACCGCAATGATTTCACAGCCCGCTTCAACAAGAGCGTCAACCTCTTTCATTGTGGGGGTAATATAAACGTCGCTGTCTTCATAATCCTGCTTGATGATGCCGATTACGGGCAAATCAACCTTTTCTTTGATTGCCTTGATGTCAACAACGGTATTTGCTCTGATGCCTACTGCTCCGCCGAGATAAGCCGCCCATGCCATTTTCGACATAATGTAGCTGTCATAGAGAGGCTCTGTGGGAAGTGCCTGACAGGAAACGATAAGTCCGCCTTTTATCTGATTGAGAATTTCTGCGTTGGTCATTAGAATCATTCCTTTTTCAAGTTATGTTTTAAGTATAACAACAAAAACTTTTTCCGTCAATAATCAGAGAAAATTTTGCCCCTACAAATCGGGTAAGGGCGTAGCCCACCCTTAACTCTTCACTATTCACTTTTCACTCTTCACTCAAAGAAAACTCCCGACTGCGTTATGCAATCGGGAGTTTGATTTATTGCAATATTCAGCTCGGCATCGGGATAATTTCAACAGGGAATTCAAGTGAAAGAGAGTTGTTTTCTCCGCCGTCCTCTTTATCCCATCTGAATTCCGCACTGCCGTAATAATTGCCTTCTTCAAATTCGGTAAGCGTTGCAAATTCAAGACCCGCACTCACGTCGTCGCTCCACGAGGGTGTGAAACGGATTACCTCCTGAAAGCTCTCGCCGGGTGCAAGAGTTTTCTGAAGCATCAACTCCGCCATACATTTGCCCGCAGTATCAAGGTCGATAAAACGCTTGCCGTTTTCCGATTTGATGTCAACCTCAATTTCAAGGTGCATATCGGGTGTGCAGGAATGAAGGGTATAGGTTATCGGCTCATCGGTTGTGTTTGTGATAATTGCGCTGACGGTAAAATCCTGACCGTAAGGCACTTTTGCAGGCGCAAAAACTTCAAGCACAAGTCCGTCTTTTAAAGCCGTATATTGCACAGGCTTCAGAAAGCCGAAATTTGCGGGTGCAGTCGGCTCTGAGCATACAACGGTATCGCTCTGCTCGGTCACTTCTTCATAAAGACAGATATCCTCTACGCAGACGGAGAAATCAACCGAAACGCTTCTGCTGTAGCCCTCCTGCGTGCCTGCGGTAAAGCTTGCACTGCCCGAATAATAACCCGTTTCAAAGTTGTAATAAAGGCAATCATATTTCAGAGGCACATCAACATCCTCTTCAACGTCATAGGGAATGCACGGCATATTCCACACGGGTGTCAGAGAGCTTGTAAAAATATTTGCGAGCAATTCTTTATCCGCCATCGACCACGCAGGGAAAAACTGAATTTCCTCTCTGATACTTTCGCCGTTTTCAAGAGTTCTGACAGTAAGACCGTCACAGAAATATCTCGTAAGCTCGCTGACGTTGAGGAAACTGTGCTCACCGTCGCCGATTTCGGCAACAACGCCAAAATGACCCGGGTCTGTATCAGAACAGCATCCGTAGGTATATTCAAGCGGCTCGCCCGTGTTATTTGTTACGGTTGCGATAACCTTGAAAGCCGTTCCGAGGCAGACGGCATCGGGTGTGCTGACCGAGATTTCAAGTCCGTCAACGGTTTCGGAAAAATAATCCGCTATCAGGTCGATTACCGTATCTTCCGAAACGGATTCGTTGCCTGCCGCCTGAACGGCATCGGTCAGCGTTTGTTCGGGTTCGGGGTCAATATGCCCGTTGCACGAAGCAAAAGCAAACAAAAGCAAAAACGCGAGCAACAATGCAGATGCTTTTTTCATTTTAATTCATCCTTTCAAGACCGGGTGAAGAAAGCTTCACCTTAACGTAGCCTCCGTCGGTTGAATCAAACCACACTTCGTAGGATTCGCCGACGTTCACTTCATAGGATACCATCGCCGTATATGAGGTTTTGCTGACAACCTTTTCCTTTTCTTCGGGCGAAAGGCTCGAATAAGCGGCATCGGCAATCTGCTCATCGGTATAGGTTACCCTTGTTGTAGATGACATTACCGCACCTTCCGCAGAATCCTTGCCATCGTCTTCAAGCGCAATTTCCGTCTGCATTTCTTCGTTATAATTACCGTCATAGCCGAAGCCCGGACGAGTGTAAACGTCAGTCAGATAAAAAATTTCTTCACCCTCGGACATAACACCGTCTTCG
>JAZQKN010000041.1:0-40573 GCA_045542175.1 Acutalibacteraceae bacterium
TAAAGCGTTTTGGGATCGGCATGCTGTTAAGCTACTATCTTGATGATGAGTTTGACAAACGTTATTTGAATATTGTTTCACAGATTCGCTCAGATGAATACTATGTCAATATGATGAAAGCGTGGTATTTTACAACAGCTCTTACCAAACAGTATGATTCTGCTATAGAATATCTTACTTTGAATAAGCTTGATAAATGGACACATAATAAAACTATTCAAAAAGCGGTTGAAAGTTACCGAACATCTGAATCGCAAAAAGCTTTCCTTAAAACATTGAAGAGATAAAAAAATCTCCCGTGGAATTTCCATGGGAGATTTTGTGTTATAAAGTCAATTAACCTAAGGTTACCTTGTGGTAATCCTTCTTACCCTTCTTGATGATAACCTCATCCTTGAAGAAGTCCTTGTCATAAGCTGCTGCAAAATCAGTTACCTTTGCATCGTTAACTGAAACGCCACCCTGCTTGATAAGTCTCTTTGCTTCGCTGTTGGAGGGGCAAAGCTCTGTCTTTACAAGAAGCGCCGAAAGGGAAATCTTGCCGTCTGTGAAATCTTCGTCGGAAAGGGAAGTGGTGGGCATGTTGTCCATGTTGCCGCCTGCACCGAAGAGAGCACGTGCGGATTCGAGAGATGCCTGTGCATCTTCTTCGCCGTGAACGAGTGCTGTAAGCTCGTATGCGAGCTTTTCCTTAGCCTTGTTGAGTTCGCTTCCTTCAAGCTTTTCGTATTCTGCGATTTCTTCAAGAGAGAGGAAGGTGAGCATCTTCATACACTTGATAACGTCGGCATCCGATACGTTTCTCCAATACTGGAAGAATTCGTAGGGTGTTGTCTTGTTTCTGTCAAGCCATACTGCGCCGTTTGCAGTCTTACCCATCTTCTTGCCTTCGGAGTTGAGAAGAAGAGTGATTGTCATTGCATAAGCATCTTTGCCGAGCTTTTTACGGATAAGCTCTGTGCCGCCGAGCATATTTGACCACTGGTCATCGCCGCCGAACTGCATATTGCAGCCGAATTCTTTATAGAGATGATAGAAGTCGTAGCTCTGCATAATCATATAGTTGAATTCAAGGAAGCTGAGGCCTTTTTCCATTCTCTGCTTGTAGCATTCTGCACGGAGCATATTGTTAACCGAGAAGCAAGCGCCAACCTCACGGAGAACGTCAACGTAGTTAAGGTCAAGAAGCCAGTCGGCATTGTTGATCATCATTGCCTTGCCTTCACCGAATTCGATGAAACGGCTCATCTGCTTTTTGAAGCATTCAACGTTATGCTCGATTGTTTCCTTGGTAAGCACCTGACGAAGGTCGCTTCTGCCCGAGGGGTCGCCGATCATACCTGTGCCGCCGCCGAGAAGGGCGATGGGACGGTTGCCTGCCATCTGAAGTCTTTTCATAAGGCAAAGAGCCATAAAATGACCAACGTGAAGGCTGTCAGCGGTGGGGTCAAAGCCGATATAGAAAACAGCCTTGCCGTTGTTGATGAGTTCTTTGATTTCCTTTTCGTCTGTAACCTGTGCAATAAGTCCTCTTGCAACAAGTTCTTCATAAATCTGCATATTAAAACATCCTTTCGATATTGTTCACATTATAATAAAGTATAAAAAATATACCTTTTTGTCAATAGTTATTTAAAGAGTTTCTGTCGCCTTGAGCCATTCACGGGCAATAATCATATGTCCCGCAATGCTCGGATGGGTGCCGTCCCAGATAAAATACTCAATTCTCGATCTTTCCGCATTCTCCTTGATTTTATCGTAAAGCGGAACAAAGGTACATCCGAATTCTTCGGCGACCTTTCTTGTTGCCGCTCTGATTCTTACGTTTGCCGCTTCACGGTATGCAACGGAATCCACGGGGTCGTTGCTGTCGGGACGTATGAAAGGTCCTTCCACTCCGTCGGGGTGCGGAGAGTTTTTATAAGAATAATCCGATTTATCAAGCGGAAAATAAAAAGGCTCGCAAATAATAATCTTTATGTCACCGAGCTCGTTTCTTGTTTTTTCAAGAATTGCACGGAGATTTGTTTCGTGACGCTTTGCCGCTTCATCGGGAGTTATCTTGTCAAAGTAACCGTATCCGCCTTCATTGACGCCTACAAGAATGCTCAGTACGGTGGGTTTGTTATCGATAACGTCAGCCTGCCATTTTTCAAGCAGTCCCTCTGCAACCTCGCCCGAATAGCCTTTATTGATAAATTTCGGCATATTTTCTGCGTTTTCAAGTGCAAGCTCGGATGCAACTATGTACTGATAACCGTGACCCATAATATGGTTGCAGTCCATTGATTTTCCTCTGTTGCCGTCGGTTATCGAGTCACCCGAAAAAAGCACAACGTCGTTTTTGTTAAGTTTCATATTATCACCTTAAATCTTTAAGAACTTCATAAGCGTTTGCGGCATCCTCATTGAAATCAATAACGTCTGCCTCTATCGAGCAATGCTCAACGCCGATTGCCTTGAGAGGCTCGATGAAATCAGCCTGATTGAAGCCGTCGCCTGCTTTTGGGTATATCCTCTTTTTATCGATTCCCGAAGGCGGATTGGGGTTTGATGTGTGTGCGTGAACAACCAATCCCTTGCACGAAAGAAGATATGACATTTCTTCATTCTGCACGTACATGTGTGCAACGTCGGCAAGCACCCTGATATAAGGCGAATCAACCCTCTTTGCAATTTCAATGCCGTCTGCAACGGTATTGATTGCGTTGCATTCTTCGGGTCGGAGAGGCTCGATTGCAACGGGAATATTATATTTCTCTGCAAGAGGTAAAGCAAGGTTTTTAAGGAAATAAACTATCTCCCCTCTGCCCTCTTCAAGGCTCATTCCCTCAGGAATTCTTCTTGCGGCAGACGAGCCGAATACAAGGTATTTAAGACCGAGATATGCCGCTCTTTCAAAAAGCTTTGCAAGATATTCCTTTATTGCCTCTTCGTCTTTTTCTTCGCCTACAACACGCATACCAATGAAACAGTTTGCCGCAACCATCGGCAAACCTGTTGCTTTGATTTCTTCAAGCTCTTCTTCGGTTGCTCTTACGATTTCCTGGCAATGTCCCTCGGCATAATCGAAACCAAGTTCTTTTATATATCTCATTTTTTCGGCGTTTGTGCCTACACATACTCCGAACTTCATTTTAATTCTCCTTTCGGGCATTCATCAGCATCTCTTTTGCCGATTCAAGCTGCAGAGCGGTTACGTTATCGCCCGCAGTTATTCTTGCAACTTCCTGCGCTCTCTGTTCAAAATCAAGCGGAGTGATTTGCGTATAAGTTTTTGAATCCTTAACGGATTTCGTTATCTTCATATGTCTGTCTGCCTGTGCAGCGATACGGGCAAGGTGAGTTACGCAGATAACCTGTCTGCCTTTTGAAACGCTGTGAAGCTTGAGGGCGATTTTTTCTGCCGCAGAGCCGCTTACACCCGCATCGATTTCATCAAAAATCAGCGTTGCGATTTCATCTTTATCAGAAAGAACGTTCTTTATTGCAAGCATAATTCTTGATAATTCGCCGCCCGATGCCGTTTTTGCAATAGGCTTCGGCTCCTGACCGGGGTTTGCACTGAGCAGAAACTCAATTGCGTCTGCTCCCCTTGAAGTCATAGCCGTTGCCTTTCGGTCAACAACAAAGGTAACCTTCGGCATATCAAGAAATTCAAGCTCTGCTTTAACTTCCTTTTCAAAAGCTCTTGCCGCTTTCATTCGGCTGTCCGTAAGCTTTGCGGAAAGAATTTTTATTTTATCAGAAAGAGCATAAAGCCTTTCTTCAAGCTCACCGATTTTTTCATCGGATACTTCAATTTCGGCTTTTTCCGCCGTTATTTTTTCAAGATATTCGAGTATATCGCTTTCCTGTGCGCCGTATTTCATTGAAAGACGGTAAAGGAAATCGAGTCTTTCGTCAATTTCGGAAAGTCTTGATGGATTATAATCAAAATTATCCTTAAGGCTTCTTAATTCCGCAGAGAAATCGGCAAGCTCATAAGCGGCACCGCGGATTCCCGTTGCCGTTTTTTCAGCTTCCGAATAATACTTTGCGGCGGTTTCCACATCCGAAGCACAGTCCTCAAGTCCCGCAAGAATTCCGTTTTCGCCGCCAAGAGCCGCATAAGCCCTGTCGAGAGCTTTTATAACCTTGCTGCTGTTTGAAAGCAAGGTTTTTTCTTTTGAAAGCTCTTCCCTTTCGCCGATTTTAACGTCAGCGGCGGTGATTTCTTCAATCTGGAAAGTAAGATAATCAAGTCGGGCGGCTTTTTCATCGCGGGTATCGTAAAGTGCGTCAAGCTCCTTTTTCACCGCAACAAGCTCGTAAAATACTCCTCTGTATTCAGCAATAAGGCTCTCGTTTTCGGCAAGCTTATCAATAAATCCGCAATGCTTTTCGGGTGAAAGAAGCGACTGATTATCGTGCTGACCGTGAATGTTAATCAGAGCCGAGCCGATTTCCTTGAGCACGGAAACGGTTACCGCACAGCCGTTGACTCTGCAAACGTTTCTGCCCGAAGTGTTAAGACGGCGGCTTAAAGCAAGCGTACCGTCCTGCATCTTTTCGATGCCCGCATCGTCAAGGATTTTTTCAACATCTGAATTTATATCGCTGAATTCGGCATAAACCGACGCCTCATCGGCACCTGTGCGGATAAGCTCACGGGAAGTACGCTCACCGAGGACGGCGTTGATTGAATCAATAATGATTGATTTACCCGCACCTGTTTCACCGGTAAGCACGTTAAGCCCTTTATCAAATTGTATCTCCGCTTTTTCAATTACGGCAATATTATCAATTTTTAAGCCGACTAACATAGTATTCCCCTCAGATAATTTCTGCGATTGCTTCCTTCATTTTTTCTGCAAGCTCGGGAGTTTTGCAAAGAGCAAAGATTGTGTCATCGCCCGCAAGAGTGCCTACAAGACCCTCCCAGTGCATTGAATCAAGAGCGGCACAGGCAGCCTGAGCCATACCCGTATAGCACTTGATTACAAGTGTGTTGCCCGCATAATCGGCAGAAATTACGGAATGGTTGAAAATGCTCTTGTATTTGCCGAGAAGCTCACCCGAATCGCCGCTGTCCACAACGTAACGGCTTCTGCCGAGCTCATCAACTTTTTTTACAAGGCGTAAATCCTTGATGTCTCTTGAAATTGTTGCCTGTGTTGTATCAAAACCCTCTTCTTTAAGCTTTTCAAGAAGGTCTGTCTGTGTTGAAAGGCAATTCTGCTCAATAAGTCTGATTATGGTTTCATGTCTTCTCTTTTTCACGTTAAATCATCCTTTCGCTCAGCGTCTCTGCGCGAGTTTTCTGTATAATATATCAATGAAATTTTCGGATTTAATTCTGATGAAATTTGCTGTGAATTCCGCTCTGGATATTTCTGCCGTACAACCGGGCTCAACTCTTTGCGGCTCCATTCCGTCAGAGGAAATACAAAGCACAACGTTTTCTGCCGACTCAACGCCGATAACTGCATCGGGCTTGAAAACAAGAGACCTGTCAACCAGCGAGTGAGGGCAAATAGGCGTAAGCAGAATGCTTTCAAGCTCGGGGTCAACTATCGGGCCGCCCGCAGACAGCGAATAAGCCGTTGAGCCTGTAGGTGTTGCAACAAGCACTCCGTCGCAAAGGCTCTTGTTGAAAAGACTGCCGTTGAGAGAAATATCTATTTCGCTCATACGCTGCTTTTCTTCATTTGATACAAGGCAATCGTTAACGCAGTAGTCACTGCTTATAACCTTGCCGTCTTTAATTACCGAAGCTTTAAGCATAAGGCGTTTATCAAGATAATAATTGCCGTCGATAAGCCTTGAAAGAAGGTGAAGCTCGTTATCCTCAAGACCCGCCATAAACGCAAGTCTGCCCGCATTCACGCCGAGAATGGGTTTATGATGCTTTGCGGCAGATTTTGCGGCGTGAATTATTGAGCCGTCACCGCCAACCGCAATAACCGCATCGCAGTTTTCCATTGCTTCCTCTATCGGAAGAAACGAAGCGTTTGTTGACGAAAATTCTTTCTTCATCTCGGGCAAAAAGCTGTAAGCTGCTCCAAGCTCATCAAGGGTTTTGCATATATTGCAGGTTACCTCATACGCTTCTTTGCGTGTAAGGTTTGGCATAAGCGCTATCTTCATTATTCAGCACCTCCGACGGGTTTATCGAGGCTGGAATGCGAAAGCTCAACAAGCTCTTCCACCGAGCCGTCCCAGAGCATTTCGCCGTTTTCTCTTTTTTCGATAAACATAAGATATTCTATGTTGCCTTCGGGGCCTTTTATGGGTGAAAAGTCAACCGCAAGAACGGCAAAGCCGTTTTCGGCGGCAAAATCCGTTATGTTTCTCACAACGTCTTCGTGGACTTTTTTATCCCTTACAACTCCCTTTTTGCCTATATTTTCTTTGCCCGCTTCAAACTGCGGCTTTATAAGACATACAGACCTTCCGCCGTCTTTGAGGAGCGTATGCATAACAGGCAGAATAAGTTTAAGCGAGATGAATGATACGTCAACGGAAGCAAAGTCGATTTCATCGGGCACCTGCTCTCTTGTAACGTATCTGAAATTTGTTCTTTCAAGATTTACAACTCTCTCATCACAGCGGAGCTTCCAGGCAAGCTGACCGTAGCCGACGTCGATTGAATAAACCTTTTTTGCTCCGTTAACAAGCATACAGTCGGTAAATCCGCCCGTTGAAGCACCGATATCCATACAGATGCAATCTTTAAGGTCAAGATTAAAGCTTGAAACCGCTTTATGAAGCTTCAATCCGCCGCGGCTGACGTAAGGATTCACCGCACCTCTGACTTCAATAACGTCGCTTTCTTTTACGTTAACGCCGCCTTTAAGTGCCTTCTGACCGTTAAGGTAAACACTGCCCGCCATTATAAGAGCTTTTGCTTTTTCTCTTGTTTCTGCGTATCCTCTTTCGAAAACAGCGACGTCAAGACGCATTTTATCGCTCATAAGCAGCCTCCTTTTCAATCATTTCAGCCATTTTTACGGCACTTAAACCGTATTTATCCATTATGCTTGCAACGGATGCGTGAGCAACAAACTCCTCGTTGATTGCCGTAAGGCGGTATTCGCCCTTGAATCCGTTTTCAAGCAATTCGCAGCCGAATCTTTCTCCGATTCCGCCGCCCTTCATTCCCTCTTCAAAGAAATAAAGCTTTTTGCATTCTGCCGCCTGAAGCTTTGCTTCTTCGGGAATGGGTTTTATTTTATTGAGTTTGATTATCTTAACGGAAATTCCTTTTTCCCAAAGCTTTTCCGCCGCATTTACGGCTTCAAAGAAGAGTCTTCCGTAAGTTACGATTGCCGTTTCGGCGTTATCTTCGCCTATCACCTGAAAATCGCTTTCGCAGATTTCCGAATATCCGTTATCGGGCATATATCCTCTCGGATAGCGGATAACAACAAGATTTTTATCATTATAGAAAGCGTTGTAAAGCGCGTTGCGAAGTTCACAGTAGGTTGCGGGCGAATAAACCGTTGTGTTGGGTATGCTCTGAAGCAGTGAAACGTCAAAAAGTCCCTGATGGGTTTCGCCGTCTTCACCGACTATTCCCGCCCTGTCAACGGCAATTACCATCTTTCTTCTCTGCAAAGCACCGTCGTGAATAAGCTGGTCGGCACAGCGCTGCATAAAGGTTGAATAAACCGCAAAAACAGGCAACATTCCGCCCGCGGAAAGACCGCTTGCAAAGGTTACCGCGTGCTCCTCGGCAATGCCGACGTCGAAGAATCTTTCGGGGTATTGCTTTGAGAAATCTTCAAGTCCCGTGCCGAGTGCCATTGCGGCGGTGATTGCACAGATTCTTTTGTCCTTTGAGGCAAACTCGCAAAGAGCCTTGCCGAATTCGGAAGAATAACTGTTGCCGCTTATAACCGATTCACCCGAGTTTACGTCAAATTTTGAAATACCGTGAAAAATCTCGGGCGAGTTTTCGGCAGGGTCATAACCCTTGCCTTTTACGGTGTTGATATGAATAACCACGGGCGAAGAAATCATCTTTGCGCTGTCCATAGCTTCGCAAAGAAGATTAATATCGTGTCCGTCAACGGGTCCGATATATTTGAAGCCCAGATCTTCAAAGAATGAGCTTGAATAAATCAGATTTTTCAAAGCTGTTTTCAGTTTAAAAATATGATTTGAAATGCCTTTACCGATAAGAGGAATTTTGCGGAGCGTTTTACCCGTACCCGCCTTGAAACGATGGTATTCGGGTTTCGCTCTTACAACTGCAAGATACCTTGCCATTGCCCCTACGTTGGGCGAAATCGACATTTCGTTATCGTTGAGAATTACAATAAGATTGGAATCTTTTTTTGACCCCGCGTGGTTAAGAGCCTCGTATACCATTCCGTTTCCGAAGGAGCCGTCGCCGATAACCGCAACAGCAAAATTCTTGGAGCCTTTTACGGCGTTTGCCGCCGCAATGCCCGATGCCTGAGAAACGGAGGTGCCTGCGTGACCTTCATAGAAGCTGTCGTGCTCACTTTCGTCAGGTCTTACAAAGCCCGAAATTCCGTCCTCTTTACGCAAGGTATCAAAGCTTTTGTTTCTGCCCGTAAGAAGCTTATGAGCATAAGCCTGATGACCAACGTCCCATATAATCTTATCTTCAGGCGAGTTGAATGTCTTATGCAAAGCAACAGTGAGCTCAACCGTACCGAGATTCGAAGCAAGGTGACCGCCCGTTGAAGCAACGGTCTCAATCATCCGCTTTCTTATTTCGGCACAGAGCTGCTGAAGCTGAGCATCATTCAAAGCTTTGACGTCAGACGGTTTATTTACAGTTTCAAGCAAATTAGAGTTTGCATTAATATCCATAAATCAATTGTTTCTGTATGCAAGCTTGTCCGCAAGCTGCACAAGAAAATCCTTCTCTTTTCCAAATATTTCAATAGCCGTTTTTGCCTTTCCTGTAAGCTCCACGGCAAATTCCTTTGATTTTTCAAGACCAAGCAGTGAAACGTAGGTTGATTTTTCGTTTTCGCTGTCACTGCCCACAGGCTTACCTAAGGTTGCATCGTCGCTTATGACGTCGAGAATATCGTCAACTATCTGGAATGCAAGACCGATATTATCACAGTATTCACAAGCGGCTTTCGTTTTGTTTTCATCGGCACCCGCGGCAATACAGCCGAGCAGAGCCGCCGCTCTTATAAGCTCCCCTGTCTTGAGCCTGTCCGTTGCCGAAACCTCCTCAAGAGATGCTTTTTTACCCTCGTTTTCAAGGTCCATAACCTGACCCGCAATCATTCCCGCACTGCCTGCCGCCTTTGAAAGCACGAGTGCCGCCGCCGCTCTTTTTTCCGCATCAACGTCAGCTGATAACGCCGTTTCAAAAGCAAGCGTGAGCAAGCCGTCGCCCGCAAGCAGAGCGTTTGCCTCACCGAAAACCTTATGGTTTGAGGGTTTGCCTCTGCGCATATCGTCATTGTCCATACAGGGCAAGTCATCGTGAATGAGCGAATAGGTGTGAATCATTTCAAGTGCCGCCGCAAAAGGAATTGCTTTTTGCGGCTCTTCACCGCACACTCTGCAAAACTCAAGAGTGAGCATAGGTCTTATACGCTTTCCTCCGTTTCGGACTGAATACGACATAGCTTCAAGCATTTTATCAAGTCCCGAGGATTCTCTGCCCGCAAAAGCAGATTTGCTCATATATCCCTCAAGAGCATCGTTTATCAAAAGCTGATACTCCTTGCTTCTTTCATCAAAAGCTGTCATTATTCCGCTCCTTTCGCAGCAGAAAGCTCGGTTATTTTAAGCTGTGCTTTTTCAAGACTTTTTGAGCATTTGGCAGCAAGGGCAGTACCCTCCTCGTAGAGCTTCATCATCTCTTCGAGCGAAAGGTTGCCGTTTTCAAGTTTATCAACAATTTCTTCAAGTCTTGCAACAGACTTTTCGTAATTCATTTTTTCCATAAAGATTATCCTTCTGTTTTGTTTGTAACTTCACATTCAAGCATACCCCTGTGAAGTCTGACTTTGATTTTATCGCCCTGTGAAACCTCTGCTGAATCGGTAAGAATTCCGTTTTCACCCTCGGCAACGCTGTAGCCTCTGGCAAGAATGCGGAGAGGACTCATTGCGTCAAGCTTTGCGCAAAGTGAAGAAAACTCCTTTGACCTTACCGTCATTGAATGACGCACCGCCGAATCCATTGACATCTGCGCCTTATCGCACCTAACCTGAAGGTTAGCTACGTAATTTGCGGGGCTGAGCCTTTTAAGAGCCGATTTGTTAAGCTCGATTCTCGAATTTTCAAAGGCAAGCCTGTCCGACATCGCACCCGAAATACGTCTTGCCGCCTGAGCAAGCATCTCCTGTTGCTGAAAGCTGTCGGGCACTGCAAGCTCTGCCGCCGCAGAGGGAGTGGGTGCTCTTAAATCCGCCGCAAAATCGCAGATTGTGAAATCGGTTTCGTGACCTACCGCAGAAATAACGGGAATTTCGCTTTCTGCAACGGCGCGGGCAACAATCTCTTCGTTGAAAGCCCAGAGCTCTTCAACCGAGCCTCCGCCTCTGCCGACAATAAGCACGTCCGCCGCCTGTTCCTTATTAAAAAGTTCTATTGCCGCTTTTATCTGCGGCGCGGCATATTCTCCCTGCACCGCAACGGGACAAAGAATAAGCTCGGTGAGCGGAAATCTTCTTGAAATAACGTTGATTATATCTCTGATTGCCGCACCTGTGGGCGAAGTTACAACACCGACTCTTTGCGGATATACAGGAATCGGCTTTTTGCGTTCAGGGTCAAACAGACCTTCTGCCGCAAGCTTCTTTTTAAGCTGCTCAAACGCAAGCGTGAAATCGCCTATGCCGTCGGGCTGCATATCGTCGATATAAAGCTGATACTGTCCGTCACGTTCAAAAACCGATACCCTGCCGCGTATGATAACGTTCATTGAGTTTTCGGGCATAAATTTAAGACGTGCGTTTGCAGTTTTGAACATTACCGCCTTGATTGACGAAAATTCGTCTTTTATGGTCATATAGTAATGACCCGTTTTATAGTGGTTTGTGAAATTTGAGATTTCACCCTGAACAAAAACCGTTTGCAGGTTATAATCCTGCTCGATTATTGATTTTACGTATCTGTTGAGCTGGCTGACGCTCAATACAACTCCGTTACTCACTTGCCGCTCCTTTCAGATAAGCAAGCAGTGCCGTACCTGCCGCATTATCGCACGAAAATTCGGGCTGGGCAAAAACAGCGTTGAATCTGCTTTGAATCCTGTTTCTGATGATTGAATTCGACATCACTCCGCCCGCAAAAACCATAGGCAGTTCACCGTATTCGCTAACGGCGTATTCCGCCATTTTTTCAATGGTTTTGCCTGCAAAATCAAGGCAATATTTTGCAATATCCTCTGCACTTTCACCCTGCTCAAACATCTTTTGGCATTGGTTTTCGACGCCCGAAAGACTGCATTTTCCGTCCTTGACACTCACCTTGGGGTTATAGTTTTTTTCGCTTGCGAGTGCAAGCTTTTCAAGCTCTTTTCCGCAAGGGAATGAGAGTCCGAGCATAACACCGACTCTGTCAACAGCCTGTCCGCAGTTAAGGTCGGTTGTTTCGCCGATTATTTCAACGTCAAAAGCCCTCTCGCTGTTTGGGGTAACAAGAAGCATCTCCGTTGTTCCGCCCGAAACGTGGAAGGCAATGAATTTTTCGTTTATAAGCTGTGTGCAATCCGCCGAATAAAGAGCCGCCATAACGTGACCCGCCTGATGCGAAAAGCCGTAAACAGGCTTGCCTGTTGCGGCACCGATACACCTTGCCGCATTTATGCCTACAAGAAAACAAGGCATATATGAGCCTTCGGCATCACGGGGCTTTTCGGAAACACCGATTGCATCTATGCTACCGCCGACCTCTTTGAAGAGCTCTTCGGCAAGCGGCCAGAGCCTTGCGGTATGATGAAAAACCGCATCGCTCTGACGAAGCCCCTTTTCGCCGTCTTTGACGGGTAAAAGAAGCTTTTTCTGTATAACCTCTCCGCTGTCGCTGTTATAAACGGCAATTGAGGTTGTGTAATTGCTTGTATCTATACCGAGAGTAAGCATTATTTAACTTCCTTGGCAACAGTGCCGAGAATTCCGTTTACAAACGAAGGCTCGTCACTTGCAGCGTATTTCTTGCAAAGTTCAACCGCTTCATTGATTGAAACGCCTGCGGGAATATCGTCAATGAAAAGAATTTCGCAAATTGCAAGGCGGAGCACTGCAAGAGCAACCTTTGAAATTCTGCCGATTTTCCAGCCCTTTGAATTCTTTTCGATAACAGCGTCGATTTCTTCAACGTTTTCCCATGCTTTGAAAAGCAGGGTTTTGGTGAATTCGCCGTCCTCGATAATTTCGTTTTCTGCCGCCATAGTGTAAAGTTCTTCAAGCTCTACCTCGGCATTGAACGATTTTTCAAAAAGCAAAATAAATGCCTGTTCTCTCTCTTCTCTGCGTGTTAACATCGTGGTATCCCTCCGGGAATTTATAATCCTTTTCATTATACCATCTTTTTTAAAATATACAATATTTTTTTTAAAAATATACAAACAAAATGAATATTTTTAATACTGCATTTCTATTATTGTAACGTTTTCGACGGGATAACCCGTTTGTTTTGTGACAATTTCTTTAATCTGGATCACCGAAGTTTCATCGAGCGAGCCGTTTTCTGCAATCACTTCAGCGTTGCCGCCGTTGAGGATAACAAGGTTTTCACAGCCGATTTTTGCGGTTATGAGGTTTTCGATGTCACTCTCCAGAGTAATGGAATCGGTAATTTCACTCAAAGCATTCATTGCTTTTTCAACTGCCGACGGCGAAGAACTGCTGTCTTTAATAATATCGTTGAGTGCTTCGGCGGCTTCATCGCGTGCAGTCTGACGGCGGAGCTTCGCAGATGAAAAATAATCAGAAGCCTGTGCCTGTGCCGCCGCATCGTCAAGCTTTACGTCGGTTGAAATAACGTACCTTGCATCGCCAAGATTTGCACCCTCCTGTGCCGCGGGCGAGGTTACGGAATTATCCGAAGCCGCTGATTCAACCTGAGGATTTGTGTAATATCGGTTAATAAACACCGCCGCACCGAGTGCAATTACCAGAGTTGCCAGCAGAAGCTGTCTTCTTTTGAGAATCATAAAAATTACCTCCGTGTATATTTATTCGTTAATTATGTATTTTTATCCCATTTCAGCAACACTTACTCTTGCACTGCTTATATCAAGCAATGCCGTAACCGTCTGAATAATTGCCGACCTGACTTTTTCTGAAGATGCTCCCTGACACACAACGGCAACCCCTCGGATTTCAGGCTGCTGAACTTTTACAACTATTCCGCCCTCTGATTCGCCGTTGTTGACAATAACGTATTCGTCCTTCTGCTCATAGCTGTTTTTGCCGTCGGGATTTTCGTCCTCACCGTAATCAAAATTATGAAGATAAACGTCCTCGCCCGTTGATTCAACAGTTACCATAACTTTTACCGCTCCGACGCCGTCAATCGCCGATATTATTGAGGTTAAGCGTTCTTCAAGAGCAAGCGCGTAGTCATCGGCAACAGGCCGCAAGGTTGTTGTTTCCGCGGTTTTTACATCCTTTTTATCAACAGGCAATTCGCTTATAATGAGAAGCAGAATTCCCGAAACAAAAAGAAAAACAATCAGCAGAATTTTTTTGCTCAAACGGGTTTTTTCGCATATTCGGTTTACGGTTTCTTTTATTTTCTGAATAAGATTCAAGTTCAATTACCTTTCCTCACCGATACGGGAACACCGAGTTTTTGATTTAAAACGGTTTCAAAAGCGTCTTTTGAATCCATATTTCCGCTTTCAATTTCTACGGTAATTTCGTGAATAATAATACATCCGTTTTCATCACAGCTTACGTCTGCAATCACCTTGTAATCTGAAACACCCATTTCCTTTGCAACCGAGTCAACTGCCGACTCAACCGCATTTTTGCACACATCCAGCATATATTCTTTAATATCATCAGCATTGTTTTCAACCGTGTTTACAGGCAGAAAAGCCTGCCCTGCTTCACTGCTGAAGTTTATCTGTGCAAGCGGCATACAAACCGCCGAAACCATAAACACGCCTATCACTGCACGCATCGTTTTTTCCATTGAGCCTTTTTGCATAAGAAGGCTTATAACACTGCCCGCAACAGCACTGATTATCACACTTATTGCCCAGCTTTTTAACGCATCCATTTTATACACCCGTTTTCATTGACACCGTGAGTGCAGAGGTTATAATCAGCACAGCCGCAGAAAAAACAAGCATAGTGTTGATTGTTGAAAATATGTAAACCGTGTTTCTCAATATCTCAGAGCATTGGCTGTTTCCGAGCAAATCGCTCAGAGTTGCCGCCACCCTCAACGCAAAAATCCATAACAGAAGATTAATCACACAAGGCAGGCAAATCGCCGCAAACACCAGAATTGCATAAACTCCGACCGTATTCTTCAGCAGCGACAAACTGCCCGAAAGTGTTGAAAAAGCTTCTCCCAGGGCACCGCCAACAACGGGAATAAACGTACCTACGGCAAGCTTTATTCCTTTTGCCGCCAAGCCGTCTGCAGATGAGGCGAGAATTCCTTTTATTGAAAGCAGACCCGAAAACATCGCCGCCGCACTGCCCGTAACCGTTATACAGGTTTTACGGATAAGCTCCCCCGCCGCAGAAAGCCGAAGAGTCGGCAGAATTGCGCCAACCATTCCAAGCATTCCCGCAATGCAAGCCATCGGCACCGCAAAATTTTCGGCAAGAGCCTCTATGCACTGCGCCGCCGCGAAAGCCACACCCTGAAGCGATGCCGCCGAGGCGGGATTGCCCGATGCAGTAAGTATACCCGCAAGCACGGGGATAAGAATTTTTTCAAATCCCGCACAAAGCTTCATTGCGCTTGCCGCGGCATTGACGCTCGGTATTGCCGAGACAAAAACACTGACTATCAGGAAACTGCCGCAAATCATATTCAGGGCAGACTTGCTTTTTTCGTCATTCGGAAAGAAAGAAGAGCAAACGCTGATAAGCATCACCGCACCCGAAGCCGTCAGAGCACCTTTCAAAGGCTCTTTGTAGCTTTCTCTGAATAAACCCGTTAACGCATTTATAACTGACTCAGGCGAAAGACCGAGCACTCCGTCGGGAGTAATTTCTCCGCATCCGATTGCCTCAAGAAAATCCTGTGTGTCACCGTTTAAATATTCCTTAAGCTCCTGTGCTCCGCTTGCTTCATACTGCTCTTTATAAAAATCCCGCGTTTGGGCAAAAGCTTTTATATCAAGCAAAAAGAAAAAGACAACAAACACAGCCGTAAAAATAATTTTTCTTTTCATTCCAGAAGTCCCAGTGCCAGAAGAGCCACGCTCTGAAGCATAGGCATCGCAAGAATAACCGCCCCCACTCTGCCCGCAAGCTCAACCGCCGAGCCGATTGCCGAGCAGGAGTTATCATAGCAGATATCCGCCGCAAACTGACTTACAACGCACACTCCCATAGCTTTTATCAGAATTACAACGTTTTCTTTTTTTATCCCCGAAAGCTCCATCATTTCGTCAACCGTTTCCGTTACGTTCAAAAATCGGTCGGCAACGCTCACGAGGATTACGCACACACCGCCCATAATTACAAGCGGTGCAATTTCGGGCTTTATCTGCCGCACAAGTACATAGACCATTGCGGTTACTATGCCCGCGGCCGCAATTTTGACAATATCCATATCAGAAATCCGTTATGTTTTTAACGGCGGAAAGCAAAGTTGAAAACTGCGGCAAAAGCATCATCAGCACCGCAACTATACCCGCAAGAATGGTGATAAGTGCATAATCGTCACGCCCTGACCTTACAAGAATGGAATTGAGCACGGCAACGATTATCCCCACCGATGCAATTTTTATAACAACCGAAATATCCATATTTCACCTCTGTTGTGAGTTATATGAGAAAAATCAAAGTAAAAACGCCTGCAAGCAATCCGAGTTGCGGAAAAACCTTTGAACTTTTTCGGCTTTCTTCCTCTCTGAGTGCAAGCTCCGACGCGAAAACTTCTTTGTAATATTCGCAGTTTGAAATCTGCCCTTCGGTATCGGTAACACCGAGACTTTTGCCGAAATCAATCAGCGTCTGTGCCGAATCTCCAAGCAACGGTTTCAGCTTTCCGTTATCCGATACGCTTTCTTCCCAGGCAGTATGAAAACTTACTCCGTTTTCGGTTTTACGAATGCAGTTTTCAATAAAATCCAGTTTGCCGTGTGCGTTTATTCTGCCAAGCAATTCGTTCAGCGGTGCATTTGAGTAACGCAAGCAGTTTTCGACCGTGTTAATCATAACAATTATCTCGTTGATTATCCGTGCTCTGTTTTCTTTATAAGCGGCATACGCTCTGCCTCCGAATACAAACGCCGCCGAGATAAGCAAAAGTGAAACCGTTTTAATCAGACAAATCACCCGCCGAAAAACATTTTTCAATTCTGCTCACGTTTTTTGATGAGAGCAAAAAGATTTTATTGAAGCTTCCCGTTGAAAGCAAGCTCTTCATAATTGGTTTTGTACGCAAATCCGCTTCGTTTTCGGCGTGGATGCTCAAAGCAAATCTGACGCCGCTTCCAAGTCCCGATTTAACCGCATCGGCTTCCTCTTCGGTTGCAATTTCGTCGCAGATTATAATATCGGGTGAAAAGGAGCGTATGCCGATAATTATCCCTTCGCTTTTCGGGTAAGACGTTATTACGTCGCAGTTAATCCCCAGATCATTCTGCGGAATTCCCGCAAAAACGGCACCTAATTCGCCTCTTTCATCGCACACAAAGGTTTTTGCAAGCATTCCTCTTTCAGCACCCGAAAGCTGACGTGCAAGGTCACGCAAAACCGTTGTTTTACCGCTTGACGGCGGACCCGCAATAATGATATCCTCAAGACCGCCGCTGAAAGCGGAGTTGAAAATGCCGTCAGCCGCACCCTTTATTTCACGCGCTATCCTGAGGTTGATGCAGGATATATCCCTGACGGCGGTGACAACGGATTTCTCGGTTGCCGCAGTGCCTCCGACTCCCGCTCTGTGACCGCCTCTGACGGTAATGAAGCCTTTGTTTATGGCATCCTTAAAGCTGTAAACCGAGTAACTGCAGAGCCTGTGAAAGGTATCCTGCATCTCTTTTTCGCCGGTGCATACGGCTAAATCGGAATATACCTGAGTCAGTCTGCCCGAGGGCATAACAAAAGCAATGCCGCAAGACGTAACAACGGTTATCGGCTTGCCTGTACGCAAACGTATTTCACGTATATAGGATTTTTCAGTGTCACCGAGCTGTAAAAATAGTTCAGCTATCTGCGGTGAAAGGCTCGCAAGTGCCGTATCAAACCGTTTTACGTTATCCATAGCCGTTAACTTTCCTTTCGGGTTATACCCTAAATATATTGCTCCTTGTCCGTAAATAGAACAAAGTTTTGAGTACATACGGCATTCACAGAATGTTTACTTGAAAATAAGCTTATAATATGTTATAGTAATGTGTATTTATTTTTCTTGGTGTAGGAGGATGTGTAAATGTTTAAAACCGAACCCGGTTCAAATTTAAAAAAGCAATCCTTGCCCGGCAGGTTTTTCGGCGGTAACGCATACTGCTGGCTTGCCTGCTTATGCACGGTTGCAGTTATGATATTGGTCTACTATTGCTACGACCTTTTCCCCTTCGGAGATATGACGATTCTTCGAATGGATATGTATCACCAGTACGGTCCGCTTTTCGCAGAGCTTTACGACAGGGTAACAAACCTCGAAAGCTTCATATATTCGTGGCGTACGGGTCTCGGCTCGCCTTTCCTGGGCAACTTCTTTAACTATCTTTCGAGCCCGAGTGCAATTATCATACTTCTTCTCGGTCACGAAAATATGCCCGAAGCAATCGCGGGTATGATTCTTGTCAAGGCAGCCCTCGCGGCGGCAACCTTCACCTATTACCTTAAAAAGTCTCAGAAAAGGCACGATTTCACCACTGCGGCATTCGGTATTCTTTACGCAATGTGCGGTTACTTTATCGCATATTACTGGAACGTTATGTGGATTGACGCAATGGTTTATTTCCCGCTTGTTATTCTCGGAATTGAAAGAATAATCAACGAGCGTAAACCCGCTTGCTATATTGCAGCACTTGCAGCAACCCTTGTTTCAAACTACTATATGGGTTATATGGTATGCATTTTCTCCGTTCTCTATTTCCTTGTTTATTTCTTTGCGAGCCACGAATTTCTTTCGGTTGCAACCGATACACCGTTTACGGTTAACGATGACGGCAAAAAGAAATATAAGGCTAAAGACCTTATCACAGGCAACGTATTTCTTCGAAGCGGATTTACCTTTGCGTTTTCAAGCATAGCCGCCGCAGGTCTTGTTGCCTTCGCACTTCTTCCCACCTATTTCATTCTGAAAAACTGCTCGGCAACCTCAGGCACTTTCCCCGAAGAATACAAATCCTATTTCTCAATTTTTGATTTCCTTGCAAACCATCTTGCAAGCGTTGTTCCCACAATCAGAAGCAGCGGCTCGGACGTTTTTCCCAACGTTTACTGCGGTATCGCTTCAGTTATTCTCGTTCCCCTTTATCTTTTTACAAAATCAGTTTCCATCAAAGAAAAAGTTGCTCACGTTGCTTTGCTCGGAATTCTTTTCTTCAGCTTCAACAGCAATATGCTCAACTATATCTGGCACGGCTTCCACTTCCCCAACGACCTGCCTTACCGCTTCTCGTTTATGTACAGCTTCGTTCTGCTTATACTTGCGTATAAAGCATTCACACGCCTTAACGAATTCAGCGGCAGAGCCATTCTCGGCGCGGGTATGGGTGTGCTCGGCGCAATTATTCTTATTCAGGAAATCGGTTCGAAAAACGTTGAAGAAATCACCGTTCTTATCAGCATAATTTTTGTTGTTACCTACTGCCTTGTTTTTGCTCTTATGAGAGACAGCAAGTATCAGCAGTCAGCCGTTTCGGTGCTTCTTCTCTGCTGTATCATTGGCGAAGTTGCCTGTGCAAATACAGACAGATACAGTATGAATCAGCCCAAAGCCAACTATACGAGCGATTATCAGGATTTTGTTGAACTCAAATCAGAACTCGACAAACTTGAGAACAGCGATAAATACCGCATGGAGCTGATGACTCTCAGAGCAAGAATGGACCCCGCGTGGTACGGCTATAACGGTGCTTCAACATTCTCCTCAATGGCTTATGAAAAGCTTTCCAACGTACAGAGCGATCTGGGTATGTTCAGCAACTATATAAACAGCTACACCTACCATATGCAGACTCCGATTTATAATATGATGCACTCGCTCAAATACGTTGTTGATAACAGCACAGAGCTTACCGTTGACGGCGATTATTTCACCAAAGCCGTAACTAACGGCAAATACACCGCATACGAAAACAAATACCATCTGCCCATCGGTTTTGCAGTTGACAAAGACGTGAAGCAGTGGTACACACAGTATAACAACCCCTTTATTGTTCAGAGCGACTGGTTTGAATACTCAACAGGCGTTTCGGGTGTTTACAAGATGATGAACATCGATGAAATTTATTATTATAATTTCAACGAAATCACGTCGGGTCTTGACACGGGCGACATTTATTTCTCAAAGCCCACCTCAGAATCGGGCGAAGCAAACTTCTATCTTTCCGTCCCCGAAGCACGTCATTGCTACCTTTACGTAAACTCCTACGCCTTCGACCAGATAACAATCAATAAAAACGATACGGTTTACGTTCAGCATACAGACGAGCCCTATATTTATGACCTCGGCATTGTTAAGCCCGATGACACCGTTTCGGTTCTTGTTACGGTTGATAACAACGATTACGGATATATGGATTTCTACCCGTTCTACGTTGACGATGCCGCTCTCAACGAGGGTTATGAAATTCTCAAAAAAGGTCAGCTCAACGTAACTTCGTTTGAAGACACCTGCATCAAGGGTACGGTTTCGGTTGATAAAAACAGCCTGTTCTTCACGTCAATCCCCTATGATACGGGTTGGACAGTAAAGATTGACGGCAAAGAAATCAGCAAAAAAGATTATTATGCTCTTGCCGATGCGTATCTTTGCTTCAACATCCCCGCAGGTGAGCACGACGTTGAAATCTCGTTCAGACAGCAAGGTCTCACAGAAGGTATCATCATTTCCGTCGGAACAGTTTTTGCTCTCATAATTTGCTATGTGATTTCAGTAATCATCAAAAAGAAAAAAGCGGCAAAAGCTCTTCAGCTTGCTCAGGAAGAAGCAAACACCGATGAAACCGCAGACGGCGAACCCGTTGAAATTGAAGAAATCGAAGCAGAAAATCCGGAAGAGGAAGAAACTCTGACCGAAGATGAAGTAACAGAAACTTCAGACGAAACGGAAGAAGAAACAGAGCAGATTTCCGATGACTCCGTAACAGACGAAGAAATTCCGGCAGAAGAACCCGAAGAAACAGAATAATCATAAAAGCCGCGCAGTCATTTTCGGACTGTGCGGCTGATTTTATTGAATTTTTATTTTCTTTTTCCCTTGATTTAGATTAATTAGTGTTATATAATAAATTAGTTAAGGAAATCCGTTTCGGCGGATACGAAAGGGTGTTTTGATTGAAAAGAATCGGCTTTGATAACGCGGCATACATAAGCCGTCAGTCTGAGCAAATCAGCAAGCGTATCAACGAATTCGGCGGCAAGCTTTATCTTGAATTCGGCGGTAAACTTTTTGACGATTATCACGCTTCAAGAGTTTTGCCCGGTTTTGCCCCCGACAGTAAACTTCAGATGCTTAAAAGCATAGCGGATGAGGTTGAAGTTGTTATCGTTATCAGTGCGGGCGATATTGAGAATAACAAAGTCCGCCGTGACCTCGGCATCACTTACGATTCCGAAGTTCTCAGACTTATTGATGCTTACAGAGGCGCAGGTCTTTACGTAGGCAGTGTTGTTCTCTCTCAATTCAGCGGCCAGTCCTCTGCAGAAGCTTTCAGAAGCAAGCTTGAACAGCTTGGCGTTAAAGTTTTTGTCAGCTACCCCATCGAGGGCTATCCCTATAACGTTTCCAAAATTGTTAGCGATGAAGGTTTCGGCAAAAACGATTTCATTGAAACGACAAGACCTCTTGTTGTTATCACAGCACCCGGCCCCGGAAGCGGCAAAATGTCAACCTGCCTTTCACAGCTTTATCACGAAAATCAGCGCGGAAACAAAGCTGGTTATGCAAAATTCGAAACCTTCCCCATCTGGAATCTTCCCCTTAAACACCCCGTTAACCTTGCATACGAAGCCGCAACAGCCGACCTTAACGACGTTAATATGATTGACCCCTATCACCTTGAAGCATACGGTGAAACAACGGTTAACTATAACCGCGACGTTGAAGTTTTCCCTGTGCTCAATGCTATTTTTGAACGAATTGAAGGCGTAAGCCCTTATAAATCACCCACTGATATGGGCGTAAATATGGTAGGTTACTGTATCTGCGACGATGAGGCAACCAGACAGGCTTCAAAAGACGAGATTATCCGCCGCTACTTTGCCGCTTTATGTGACGTACGTATGGGCAGAGGCAAACCCGAGGCAATCAATAAGCTCGTAAGCCTTATGAATCAGGCGGGCGTAAGTGTTGATGACAGAAAAGTTATCAAAGCTTCGCTTGACAGAAGTGCCGAAACCGAAGGCCGCCCCGCAGTTGCAATTGAGCTTCCCGACGGCACAATCGTTACGGGCAAAACCTCAAATCTTCTCGGAGCTTCATCTGCTGCTATTCTCAACGCAGTCAAAAAGCTTGCAGGTCTGCCCGATGATTTGCTTATGATTTCCCCCTCAATCATTGAGCCCATCCAGCAGCTTAAAACAGAAATTCTTAAAAACCACAATCCCAGACTTCATTCCGATGAAACTCTGATTGCTCTTTCAATGAGTGCAAACACCAACCCCGCCGCCCACAAGGCACTTGATGCCATCAATGGGCTCAAAGGTTGTGAAGCTCACTCAACGGTAATTCTTTCACAGGTAGACCTTGACATTTACAGAAAGCTCGGAATCAACCTCACCTGTGAGCCGAAATATGAAACAAAAAAACTTTACCACAAATAATAAAAAGGTGCGTTTAAAACGCACCTTTTTTCTTACTCTTTTTCAAAATTCTCATCGTAAACCATATAGTAATTATGAATTTTTTCACTTTTGAAATACTGATACTTAATGGTTTTGAAGCCAAGCTTTTCGTAATAGCCTACGTTGTCGGGATTCTGCGTTTCAAGACCTATTTTATATCCCTTGGGCACAAATTCTTCTATGCCCCTTTTGATAAACGCAGTGCCCAGACCCTTGCCCTGATGCTTTTTATCAATAAACACAGGTGAAATTATGAGGGTGTTTTTTTCAAAAACCTTGGAATTCAGGTGGCTGTATGCTTTGAGCGTTCTGAATGTCGAGGGTAAGTAATACCAGAGAAACACCCAGTTGGGGCACATAAGAAAATCAAAAACGTCATATTCGTTATGTGCATCACGCCAGACGCAGATACCTCTTTCCTCTTCATCAAAATATATAATATCTTCGCGGTTTGAGGTTGAAAGACGTTCCATCATAAAATGATAGATATACTTTTTTCTCTTTTCAACGTCCTTTGTTGCATAAACGTGCACGGGGTCATCAATAAAGCTTTCCGCCGCCATTCTTGCATAATATTTAAGCTTTTTTCTGTCCATTTTCTTCATAATATACCTCGTGAGCATTTGTAATTGTTTTTATTTTAGCATAAAACAAGCTTTTTTTCTACATCATTTATAAATCTTTTTGATTGAATAGTAACCGATTGTATGGTAAAATCAGTTTATAACAAAACGAGGTGATTTGAATGAGTACTCTTGTACGCAGTATCACGGCATTTTTCAGTTCAATAATATTTTTCATCTGTTCAACTCTCAACATTCCCTGCTATCCTCTCGGCCCCGAAGTTGATATGGATAAATTCAACTCCACACCCACCTTTGCCGATGATTTCGACGGTGAGCTTGACCGCAGTGTATGGTCGGGTCATTACCAGTACGGCACAAAAACCGAAGCAAGAAAAGGCAGCTATTGGAATCAGTATCTTGCATATACCGAAAACGGCAATCTTATTATTCCCGTAACCTTTATCGAAGACGGTATGGGCGGTGCGGGTGCAGGCTGGTACACAGCAGGAATTGACACCGACGGCGATGCTCCCAACGGCTTCAGCCAGAAATACGGCTATTTTGAATGCCGCTGCATTCTGCCTGAGGGTGCGGATATATGGAGTGCCTTCTGGCTTATGAATGACGGTGTTTATGTGGAAAACGGCACAGGTACAGACGGCACCGAAATTGATATTTTCGAAAGCGACCAATACGAAAAGCTCTTTAAAAACAGCGTCAGCACCAATCTTCATTACGACGGATACGGCGACGCTCATCAGAAAATGGGTGCCGAAGTGTTTTTGACAGGAAACAACCCCTATGAAGAATTCAACACCTACGGTCTTGAATGGAATGAGGATGAATATATCTTTTATATAAACGGCAAAGAAACCTTCCGCACTTCATACGGCGGAGTCAGTCAGAATGAAGAATATCTGATACTTTCGGTCGAAATGAGGGGTGAAAACGGAATTCCCTCGCAAAGAGAAAACGCTCCCGCCGAAGATGCAAAATTCATTGTCGATTACGTTAAGGTTTATCAGTATAAATAATAAAAAGCTCGGATTGCTCCGAGCTTTTATTTTTATTTGGTTTTTCGCCACTCGTTCATAAGCACTCTCATAAAAAGTCCGCCCTGTACACTGCGGTGACGGAATGAAACCCATCTGCCGCTGACGGTATCGTACCAGTCTGTCATCGGCACTCTGCTTTCGCTTTCGTCATAGGTTTTCCAAAGCGGTGCAATATACTGCATAAAAGCCTTTTTGCTTGATGCCATTGAAGCGGTCCATACAAGCCAGTCTGATTTTGTGTAGTCAGCTCTGCTGTCAAGCGGCATACCGTATTTATTGAATTGCTTTTTGTTATGTTCAAGCTCGCTGTCTTTGAATTCCTGTGAGAAAAGCTTTGTTTTCCACACTCTGTCCCAAACCATATTGTATTTCATTGAATAGGTATCGGGCTGGTCAAAAGCAAGCTTTGAGGAACCGTCATCATTGAGCGCGGTTTCAAGCCAGGTATTCGCCATTTTCTCCGCTTCGCTTCTGTAAAACTTTGCAAGCTTTTTGTCGCCGAGCATTTTCATAATCATCGACATACCCTGAATGCCCATAATAGCTTTAAGCGAAAGGTTACAGTTGTGGGCAAGGTGACCCGCAAAGTCATCGGTGCAAATCTGATTTTCAGGGTCTGTTCCGAATCGGATAAGATAATCGCACCAGCCTTTGAGCATATCAAGATGCTCTGCAGCAAAATCCGCCGAGCCTGTTGCAATGGCAACGTTTGCTTCCATAACAAGCATATTGCCGCATTCCTCAACGGGCATCTGCCATTTAAGGGCGTTCTCGCCGTAAACCTGTCCGTTTACAAGCGGATACTGACCTACGTCGTGAGGAGCAAAATCAAAAATCCACGCGTCGCTGTTTGCGTATTTATAAATCGGCCTCATCATACCCTTGACAAGCTCGGGATTATAGAGAAGAAACATCGGTATTGACGGATAGGAAACGTCAACCGTTGCGGCACAGCCGTTTGAGTTGCATTCCTTTGAGATATAAAGGATTTCGCCGTTTTCATCAAGCACAACCTTGTGTGCGGCGATAACCTGACGGTAGGCAAGAGAAAGAATTTCTGCATATTTTTCGCCGCCCGCCGCAAAAGCATCGGCATAAAGCTTATCGGAAAACTCCTTGCAACGGCTCATAACCGCGTCATATTCCCCTGCCGCCTCGGAAATTGCTTCAAGAATTGTCTTACCGTCTGCATTCCAGTAGGATCTGAGATGCTTGCCGAAATATTCCATACTTTCGATATCATCGTAAGCAAAGAAATACATCAGCCTTTCGTTTTCTTCAACAGATGCCGAAACGTTTATATAAGTCTGACTCCAGATTTCATTGACCTCGGCTTTTGCCTTGGGTGAATCGCTCATAAGATAGAAATATCCCCAGTCAATTCTCACGTCGTCTCCGCTTCTGTTAAGCGGCTTTTGTTCGGTATTGCCCATACGCAAGCCTGTTAAGTTTCCGACGGAAACGTCTTTTGTTTCAACGTCGTTTTGCCAGGCTTCGTCAAGGCAAAGTTCTTCGCCCGCGGCAACGTTAACGCTGACTTCGTGCTTTTTACCGTCAAGCGATTTATATGAAATCTCAAGGTATGAAACGGGTCTTGTCAGAAGTCGCATATCGTTTGCGATAACGGGTGTTGTGAACTTTGCGGTAAGAGAGATTTTATCGTTTTCAAAAACCGCAGTTGTTGAAAGCGCGTCAATATCAAGCGAAACCTGTCTGATTTTATGAATATCACGGTGATAACCGAGGAACAGATATTTTTTGCCGTCGACGGTTACCGTACCGACAATCGAATTGCTTTTACCCGTCCAGTGCTCGGTATTTGAAACGTTTATTTCGTTGGCGGCCGACCATACCGAAAAATAAGGGTCAACCGTTATAAGGGGTATTGAGGGTGCTCTCATTTTCATTTTTATGTTTCCTTTCAGCTTTTGGAATACGCCATAACCATCATATGGGTAAGTGCTTTTGCTTCTTCCATTCCGCAGCCGCTCTCAATTTTATCGGTGAGGAACTGAATAATGGGCTTGGGCGAGCCTTCGCAAAGCTCAACCTCAACAAGCTCGCCGTCGGTAGCATCGGTACATTTATAAACCCTGCCGTTTTCTGCACGCACGTAACCGTTTTCTCCGTAAACCTCAAGCACGTTTGAAGAACAGTTTGAAACAAAGCCCGTTTCGTTAACCGCAATCGCACCGTTTTGGAATTTCATAACGGTAACGGCATTATCTTCAACCCTGTCTTTATTTTTCAAAGCAACTGCTTCATCTTCACAGGAAACCGTGAAAGCCGAAACAGCCGATTCAGGCATACCGAAAAACCAATGTGTGAGGTACATTCCGTGTGCACCAAGGTCAATCATTGCTCCGCCGCCGCACTGCTCTGCGTTATAGAAATGCTCGGGAAGCCAGTTTCTTGTGCTGCCCGAATGAGCATTACGCAGACGCATAAAATTGAGCTTGCCAAGCTCTCCGCTTTCGGCAACTGCCTTAACGGTTTTGATGTGTGAAAGATATTTCCAGAAAAGTGAAATTACAAATTTTACTCCGTTTTCATTAACTGCCTTTTCCACTCTTTCGCATTCTTCGTCGGTAAGCGCAAGCACCTTTTCGGTGAATATATGCTTCTTTGCGTTTGCAATTTTCACCATATCGTCTGCGTGAGTTGACGAAGCGGAGCAAACAATTACACCCTGAGCGTCGCTTTCAAGAAGCTCCTCGGGGGTTGCAAATCTGTGCAGATTGAATTCCTTATTAAAATTCTCGGCAAGAGCATCGTTTTCTTCATAAAAACCGATAACCTCACCGTGCTCCAAAGCATCTCTTGTGTAACTTGCAGCGTGAACGTGCCATACGCCGTAAATTGCAATTTTCACTTTTAAAACCCCTTTCGTGTTTATAAGCTTAATTATATATTTATCAGGTAAAATATGCAACATATTTATATAAAAAAGAGCACCTCGTCGGTGCTCTTTTTCAACTATTCTGATTTTAATTTTTCAATTCTTTCTTCGGCGGCTTTTATTCTTTCCTGAGCCTGTGCTTTTTCTTTTTCAAGCTCTGCCTGTCTCATCTTTTTATAGTTTTCAGGCTTGCCCATTGCTTTAGCTTTTTCAAAATTTGCTTTGGCTTCCGCCTTGGCGGCTGCAAGGTTTGCCTTATCAACCTCGTGCTGTGCTACGGCACTTTCTTTCATATCAGCAAATGCTTTTCTGAAAAATTCTCCCATATTATTCACCTGCAATCTTCTTGCTCAGTTCAATTATCCAAGGCGCAAATTTCTTTTTTCTTGAAGCGAGAATCTTTTTATATAAAGGATAATTTACGCTTACAAGGATTATTCCGACTACTCCGATGATAATTCCGTAAAGCATCATATTTTCGGGAATTGTGATGCCGAAGTACGTACCGGGCTCTATTACATCCATCGTCAGGGACATACCCGCACCCATCACGAGTGAACCGATTACACCGAAAACATAAGCGAAAACGTTTGCGGGGCGCTTTACTTTTGCATCGAGTTTTCTCAATGAATCAAGCTCGGTATGTTCTTTTTCCGTATACTGTGAGCGGATTTTTTCTACAAGAAATTCTTTGTCATTTCTGCTCATTGTTATTACCTCTTTCGTTATTTGATGACTTGATTATATCCCTGTTTTGTTTATTTTTTTATTCACTTTTGTTTATCAAAAGTTAAAGTTTGTTTCTGTTTTGTAAATAAAAAAACGGCACGTAACCCGTTCAAGATTACGTGCCGTGACTTATGAAGTTTTTATGCTTTTTTCAGTTTGCCAAAACCTACTCTTATGCCCTTTTCCGCAAGATAAACAATTCCTGAAATAATATTTGCGGCAATAAAGCTTGCAAGTATCATAACAGGTGCCCATACGAGTCTGTCCTGATAAACGGGAATTTTTTCACAGAGAATCGGATAAATTGTTTTATCGATTATATATGAAGACATATAGGTGCCGAAAGAAAGCTTTGAAATGAGCTCAACCGTCTTTGCAATTGCCGACGGCACTTTCTGAAGCCTGAGCGAGTTGATAAACATAAACAGCAAAACAGACGTTGTAACGTTCTGAAAACCGTTCCAGCCGCACCACGAGCCGCTGACAAATTTATCACCATGGCTTCTCCAGAAATTAAAAGCAGCGAAAGCAACAACGCTGACAATAAATGCAAGCAGATAAACGGATGCTTTGGTTTTTGTGAAATCAACGTTTCTGCGTATATAAGCGCCGATGAAATAGTAGGTTACGGGATAAATAATCACCCACCACTCGGGGATTATATCGTTATATGCTCCGCTTGAAGCGGGTGACAACCACCAACCCTCAGTTTTGAAATTCCATATATTGAGAAGCGTGGGAAGAGTTGTTGTTATGAGCAAAACGATAACAAGCGAACGCTGACTTTTCGGGCTTTCAATGTTTCTCCACATAACGTTAAGAAACGGAATAAGAAGATAAAGTCCGATATACATTTCAACGTACCAAGAATAATGCGCATAATCAAGAAGAGTTAACAGGCAGCTTTTAAACGTCAGTTCTTCACCTGAACAGAACACTCTCCACAAAAGGATAAGTACGGTTATTATCACGTAAGGTATAATTACCGAAGAGATTTTACCGTAAAATCCTCTGAGTTTTCTGCCCTCAAGCTCAACCTGTTTTCCGCTCATCAGATAACCTGTGAGCAAAAGAAACAGGGGCACACAGACCATAAACAACGTTCTGAGCAGAACGGAAACAAACATTTCCCCTCCCGCCACAGGAGTTTTGTAAAAGCCCGAATTCAGAAAGAAATGAACCGCAACAACCGTAAAAACGGCTATGCAACGAGTTAAATCAAGATTAAGATTTCTTTTTGCCGCCATAGCAAACCTCCTGTAACGCTTATTGCGTTATTCCGTGATAAACACCCATCCAATAAGGCAAGGTGTATGTAGTTGAAGCTTCCATACAATGGACGTAATGATGAGAATTGAGATAATATGAGCTGGTGTTGTATTTATGAAGCGACCTTTCATCGGGCGCCGCAACAGCCCAGTCAACTTTAACTGCCGCAAGAACAAACCTGACTATATCAAGTATTTCGGGATTCTCGCCGATTTCGGGCAAAGGCCTGCTGGTCTTGATATTATATGAAAGCACCTGATTATAGTTTATTCCTATAGGCGACAGACTCAGCTCTCCTACGTCATCGCGGTTTTTGTTTGAAGCGTGATACCAAACAGTGTCAACGGGATGTCTGCTCAACGACCACGTCGCAGTTTCAACTATATTGTTGCCATAAGCATCTTTTATTTCTTTATCAGGATATGCAAGCTGATAAATATAATACCAGAGCGGGTTTTCGCTATACTTTACCGAAATCCACCAGTCGTCTATCGCCTGGCGGTAATACCTGAGTATTTCCCCGTCATCCTCCAGCTGGAACATTACGTAAAATCCGAGCATTGCCATTTCTTCGCTCGAGTAATTAACTATAAATCTGTAGATTGTTTCAACAAGGTCGGTATCTTTGAGTGCTCCGACAACGTTGCCGAGAGGGTGGATTGTTGCATCACCTACGGTATATTTTACCGCCATCATCATTCTTTCGTAGTGCTGAGAAGAGATTTTCGCATACTCATAAGCAGGGTCGAGCGCCGCCATACGGTATTCGTCTTCCCATTTCTGATAGCCTGTTATATAAGCCGCTGCTTTGAAAATACTGAGCAAAACAAGTGAGTGAAGCGAAGTTTCGGCAACTGAACTGCCTGTACAGAAAAGCGTTCTGCCGAAGTTTGCCCACGTTGTGGGCTGACCTGTACCGTCAAGAAGCATATAACTGTTATCGCTCAGATGCTGTGCAAGATTATCAATCGCATTAACAAGAAGCTCCTTTATTTCGGGGTCTTCAGGTGCGATGATATCATACATAAGTTTAAACAGGAACATATGCCCGATAAGCTCGTCTGCACTTGTATCGGTTTTATAAATTATATCTTCAGGTGAATACTCTTCACCGATAAGGTCGTTCCAGAGCCTTTCAGGCACTTTGCCCGATGCGTCAACCGTAACTCCGCGGAGATTTTCGTTGTTGAGAAGATAGCCGCTCTGACCTTCCTTCTTTTCGGAAATACCAGTTGCAGTGCCGTCGGCGTTTACAGACCAATAAATGTTATCGTGAAAACCGAAGTTTTCACTTTTAAGTCTGAACGTTCTTGCTGGAAAACCTTCAAGAAGTCTCGTCTGTGTTTCGTATTCTTTATCAGGATTCTCCGCAGGATTTGACCAATATTCGGGATAAATTGCGTAATAATAGCCTTTATTTTCAAGTCTGTCGGAAGAACTAAAGAACGTATACGTTGCCGAAGCTTCATAAAAAAGCTTTGCGGGGCTCTTTGCAGGAATCATTACAGAGGGGTTGCCGCCCTTTTCAAGAGCATCCGCCGAAAGCCAGCGGTCATAGGTTGTGCCGGGAATTGTCTGTGTTGTCTGTCTTCTGACGTAAGCCTGTGTTGTGCCTGTACGCATAGAGATATAGTAAAGCAAAAGAACGGCTTCTGCCGAAGAATATGCCGTTTCCTTTGCCGCGGCAATTTCTTCCTCGCTCGCATTCGGGTCATCGCGGAGCGTTGCATAACGCATAAGCTCGCCCGCACTGTACATAGAAGTCCAGAGGCCGTCATTGTCACTCTCCGAGCCTTTCCACGCACCCTCACCGCCGTAAGCGTTGTTTATAAGACCGTGTCTGCTCATACTTTCCTGTGTAACCTTGCTCATATACGAAGCTTTTTCGGCGGCGCTGAGCTCTACCATCTGAATATGAGTTACACCGCTTTCCATAACGGTCCATATTCCGTTTTCGCCGTCGGGAAAAATTGCAAGCACGTTACCTGTTGAAGTGTCGTCAGAATAAAAATATCTGTTACCCATAAAACGCTGCTCAACGTCTCTGCGTGTGGGAGCGTTTTCACAGATTCTGAGCACACCGTAATCCTTTATTTCCCAGACTGCTCCGTCTGCGGTTACGGCTTTCTGATAATTCACGTAATCCGTTACTGACGAAACAAATTCGGGAATTTCACTGCTGCCGTGGGCATATCTTTTAACGATTTTCTGAAGATTGTCAACCTCTTTGAGAGTATCGAGAGAATAATTGATTTTCGTTGTGCTTCGGTCAGTCATAAGAGTCGGTGTTGAAACAACGTTAAGCTCAACGCTGTCTGAAAATCCGTTTCCCTTTGCCGTAACGGTTGCCTTGCCGACGGATTTTGCAGTAACTCTGCCCCATTTATCCACACTTGCCACGCTTTCGGGAGCAACGCTCCATTCAAGGGCTCTGTCTGTTATTTTTTCAGAGAAAACGCACTCAAGCGTACGGCTGTCGCCAACGCATAGTTCCCAGTTTTCGGGTACTACAATTCGCAGTTTTTCGCTGACGGGAATAAGCCCTGTGAAAAGTGAAGAAAAAAGAATCCAGAAAGACATAAACAAAGATATAACTTTGCTTATCATTTTAACAACACCTCCTGCAAACTGATATTTTATATATATCATAATAAGGTATAAAAATCAATAAATAAAAGCCCGTTTTTTGCTTTTAAATAACAAAAAGAGCTGACCGAAGTCAGCTCTTTATTTATGCGTTATAAATTACAGTTTCATTGCGACGTCCCATGCTCCCCAAATAACCGTACGAAGGTTACCTACTTTAAGAGCATCGCCGATGATGTGAACGTGCTTTGACTTTTCGGCAACAGGAGCGGGCTTGTAACCAACTGAAAGGATTACGTTATCTGCCTTGATATCCTGTGTTTTGCCGTCCTTTGTTGCGATTGTTACGCCGTCTTTGCGGATTTCAGTTGTCTTTGTTTCAAGATAAACGGGAACTTTGTTTGTCTTGAAGAAATCTCTGAGATAGCTTGTGTTTGCAAGAGCAACGCCGGGTGTTGTAACAAGGTCATCCTGCATTTCGATGATTGTGGGATTCTTGCCCTGAAGATAAAGCTCATAAGCAATTTCACAACCTGTGAGACCGCCGCCTACAACAACAACGTTATCGCCTACCGTCTTATTGCCAAGGAGGAAATCAACTGCTTCAATCGCAATATCAGCGCCCTTAACGGGGATGCTGTTTGCAACTGAGCCTGTTGCTACGATAACTTCGTCAGCACCGAGAGAAGCAACGTCCTTGATTTCTGTATTCATCTTGATTTCGATGGGAAGCTTTGCAACCTCGCGGATATACCATGCAATAAGGTCACGGTCTTTTTCTTTATATGAGGGAGCTGCAGCTGCGATGAATACGCCGCCGAGCTTATCGCTCTTTTCGTAAATTGTTACCTTGTGGCCTCTCTTTGCGCAAACAATAGCAGCTTCCATACCGCCGATACCGCCGCCGATAACAGCAATGTTCTTTGCTTTCTTTGCGGGCTTGAGGTTATATTTCTTTGACTGCATTGTTTCGGGGTTAAGTGCACAGCGTGCAAGACCCATTGTATCAAGAAGATCCTGAGTATTTGCGTGACCCTTTGATGATGAGAAGTTGAAGCAACCGCTATGACAGCAGATACAGGGCTTGATGTCCTCTACTCTGTCTTCGATAAGCTTTGTGATCCATTCGGGGTCGGTAAGGAACTGACGTGCAACACCTACGCCGTCGATTTTGCCTTCTGCAACAGCCTGTGCACCAACGTCGGGTTCCATACGGCCTGCGCAAACAACGGGAATATCAACAAACTTCTTAATGTGAGCAACGTCCTCAAGGTTACAGTTCTGAGGCATATACATAGGCGGATGTGCCCAGTACCATGAGTCGTATGTACCGTTATCGGCATTGAGCATATCATAGCCTGCATCCTGAAGATACTTTGCAGCCTTTTCGGATTCGGGCATAGCACGGCCGACTTCTGTGTATTCTTCACCGGGCATTGCGCCTTCGCAGAAGCCCTTCATTTTTGATTCAACAGAGTAACGGAGTGAAACGGGATAATCGTTGCCGCAAGCTTCCTTGATAGCCTTTACAACTTCAGCGGCAAAGCGGTATCTGTTTTCAAAGCTTCCGCCGTATTCGTCTGTACGCTTGTTGAAGAATTCAATTGCGAACTGGTCAAGAAGATAGCCTTCGTGAACAGCGTGAACTTCAACACCGTCAACACCAGCATCGCGGCAAAGCTTAGCTGTTTTTGCAAATGCTTCGATAATTTCGTGAATCTGCTCAACTGTCATTTCGGGGCAGATAATATCGTGTGCCCAACGTGAAGGCTGGGGGCTGGGTGAAGCAAGTTCGTGTGAAGTATCAAGAATGGGCTTGATAAGTGCACGTGTGAATTTATTTCTGTGAAGAGGTGCAACAAGCTCGGTAATTGCCCATGTACGGCCCATACCTGCTGTAAGCTGAACGAAAAGTTTTGCACCTGTCTTGTGGATTTCATCCATAAACTCTTTGAGTTCTTCAAACATCTTGGGGTTCTGCCAGAGCCACTTGCCCCAGAAAGTATCACGAAGGGGAGCGATACCGGGGATAATAAGACCAACATTGTTGTTTGCTCTTTCAAGGAAAAGCTTTGCAGCTTCTTTGTCAAAATGGCAACCGCCAAGCTCAAACCAGCCGAACAAAGAAGTACCGCCCATAGGACACATAACGATTCTGTTTTTGATTTCAACGTTACCTATTTTCCAGGGGGTAAACAATGCTTCATACTGTTGATTCATCATAAACACTTCCTTCTCTTATTGAATATCATAAATATCCTATAATATAATAATTAAATTGACGGGTTATGTCAAGCAGTTTACAAAACTTTAGAAAGATTAAAACGCAAGTTTCAGGCTCTCACCTGCTTTGATTTCTGCTGTTACAATACCGTTTTCGCTCTGCATACCGACAGGCAAGCCTGTACGTCCGTTGAGCTTAAGTCGGAGCAAGCTGTCTTTTTCCGCATACGCGGTTGCCTTTGTCAGCTTACCGTTTGCCCATTCAATATCAAAGGTGAGGTTGCCTCTTGCCTTGACGCCGCTTATTTTACCGTTTTGCCAGTTTTCGGGCAGAGCGGGAAGAAGCTCAACAATTCGGCTGTCGGGAGCACCGAGATGACTCTGGATAAGCATTTCGGTAATGCCCGCAGTACCGCCGAAATTACCGTCAATCTGGAACGGAGGATGAATATCGAAAAGGTTATATGCAGTGCAGTTTTTCAAAAGATATCCGAGATGCTCCGCCGCGTTTTTGCCGTCCTTGAGTCGGGCATAGAAACAGATTGTCCACGCTCTTGACCAGCCCGTTGAGCCACCGCCGTTTTCAATTCTGCGTGCAATTGTTTTCTTTGCCGCTTCGTAGATTTCGGGGTTACTCTCGTTAATCTGGTCAGATGGATAAAGACCGAAAAGCTGTGAAATATGGCGGTGTCCGGGCTCGGTTTCCTCGTAATCCTTTATCCACTCCTGAATTGTGCCGTAACGCTCACTGATTCGCATAGGCGGAAGCTTGCTCAGAGTTTCTTCAAGCTTGCTTACGAAACCGTTATCTGAATCAAGCAACTTACAGGCATAAACAGTGCGCGTGAAAAGAGCATAGATAATCTGGAAATCGATCGTTGCTCCGTGGGTGAGCATACTCTCCTGCTTCACGCCATTTGCATCGGTGTAATAAAACTCGTTTTCGGGAGAATTTGACGGCGAGGTCACAAGCTGACCGCATTCATTTTCAATAAGATAACCGTTGACAAATTCGCATGAGCCTTTAAGAATGGGGTAAATCTCTTTGAGATATTCCCTGTCGCCCGTATATTCATAATGCTCCCAAAGATTCAGGCAGAGCCACGGTCCCGCCATCGGGAAGAAGCCGCAGTCAACACTGTCGTGCACACCCGTACGGCCGAAAGCATCAACGGTATGGTTAACTACCCATCCCTTTGAGCCGAAAAGCTTCTTTGCAGTTTCCGCACCAAAATTGCTTATCATCTTCATAAAATGGATGAAGGGCTTTTCGGTTTCGGAAAGGTTTGCACAGCCCGCGGGCCAATAGTTCATCTGCAAATTGATATTCGTGTGGAAATCGCTTCCCCAGGGCGGCTTGAAATCGTGGCACCAGATACCCTGAAGGTTTGCGGGAAGAGAAGCATTTTTGCCCGAGCTTTCAATAAGCAGATAACGTCCGAAGTTATAGTATAAAGTCAGAAGGTCGTTATCCTCTTTACCGTCATAAAAATCGTCAAGCCGCTCATCGGTTGAGATTTCGGCATAATCGGGTGCATCAAGCTCGAAGCGGACTTTATCAAACCATTTTTTATGTGTTTCGATATGCTGTGCTTTGATACTGTCATAAGAAGCACAGCTGATTTTTTCAAGACAGGCATTGAGCTTTGCCTTGTAATCTGCAGTTTCGTCAATATCAAATTTGTTTACGTCGTAGTTGGTTGCAAAAGCTCCGTAAAGAATGAGATAAGTGCAGTCGGTAACGGTTACGCAATCGTGGTCAGCTGAAAGGGTGCCGTCGGTTTCGATTCTGAGCTTTGCACCGAATAACATACCCTCCGTGCCTTCGCCGTAGAGTTTGCTTGTTGCACACGTTACGCGTCCGTTCATAATAACGGTATCGTCGGTAAGGCAGGCGGAATAAGCATCTTGCTTACGCTTGAGAGTAACGTTACAGGAAAAGGTTCTTCCGTCACTTTTAAGCTTATAAATCAAAGCGTCGTAATCCGCGCTTACAAAGCATTCGCTTTCAAAGTTTGTTCCGCTTTTTCTCCACGAAACACGGGAAATCGCCTCGGAAAGTTCAAGCTCCTTGCGATAATCTGTATAAGGTGATTTATCAAAGAAATCCACAAAAATCTCGCCGAAGCTTTCATAGGAGCGGACAGCGGGCGGGTCAGATAAAAACGTCGCTCTTGCTAGGTCTGCCGCTTCTTTGAGCTTCTCTTCAAAAATCAGCTTTCTGATTTCTGCAAGTGCTTCGGGAGAAGCGTGATATTTTTCTTCAATGCGTCTGCCGCACCAAAGAGTTTCTTCGTTTATTTCAATTTGTTCACGATGGGGATTGCCGTATTGCATGGCACCTATTCTGCCGTTACCCAGAGGCAAAGCCCACATCCAATCGTCTTTGAATTCATTGTGCCAGAGTAAGGTTGACATATTTTTCACTACCTATAACTGTTTTTTATTTATGCATTAACCGTTTCTTCTTCGGAAGAGTTTATTTCGTCAAGGCTGTGCTGACGGCGTTCTTCAAGCGCATTTACAATCTCTTTATGCTTTTTACCCGAAAGCTTATAGAAAATCATAGGTATTACGGCAAGGAATGAGAATATCGCGGGAAGAATTGAGAAAAGGTACATAAGGCTTGATTTTGCTTCCAGCGGCATAAGCTCGGGAGTTTCAGCGAATTCTTTGTAGCCTACGTAGATAAGGAAAAGGCTTGTTATGTAAGTTGTGCAGTTGCCGAGAATTCTTGAGAGAGTATTTTTGAGCGAGCTGACGGTTGCTTCGTTTCTTTCGCCGTGCTTATATTCGCCGTAGTCATAAACCGACATCTGGATAAGCCCTGGAATTGTGTTGTAAAATCCTGTTGTGAGACCGTGGATTGCATACCAGATAACAACTCTTACGAAAATCTGTGCGGGTGTGTGCTCCTCATAAGGATAAATCGAAAGGAACATCGCGGTATAGCAGATACCTGTGCCGAGCTTCATTCCGATATAGAGGAATTTATCGTCAACCCATTTACGCACGATCGGTGCAAGGAAGAGCGAAATTCCCGTTGTAACAAGAGAAGCAAGGGAAGCAAGGGAAAGAAGAGCGGCGTAGTTGCCGTCATTATAAACGTAGCTGAACTCAATTGCCGTGCCTTCAAAAAGAGTAAGGGTAAACTGTTCTGTTTTAAAGCACGCAATAAACGCATAGGTCATAAGACCGTAGCCGACCGACATACCGTGACCGAGTATTTCGGAAATCATATAGAGAATAAGAGGTTTGTTTGTGATAATATGGCCGTAAACTTCCCTGAGTTTCGGTGCTTTGACGTCAGGCGGCTCTGCAATACGCTCTTTGGTTACAACGATATTCCATATTGTAAGAGGAATTGCCGCAAGAGTTACAACGCTGTAACTGTAAAAATATCTTTCAGCTTCGGAAACGTTGGGTAAAACAAAAGGAAGAATTGCCGCAATATAAGTACCGCAAGCACCTACGGTTGAACCGAGAATACTTTCTATTGCCGCAATGTATCCTCGTTCCATATTGTTGGTTGTTCTGCGTGCGTTAAGTGCCGTTAACGCGGCATTATAGAAGGTGCTGAACGCATCGTTGAGGAAATAGAGAACAACAAGGAAGGTAACCTTGAATGTATCGCCGACCTCGGGGAAGAATTCCTTAATCGGCAAAGTCTGTAAAATAACAACAAGGTTACAGGGAATAATCATCATCATAAGCCAAGGTTTGAATCTGCCCCAGACTCCGAACACCTTGCGGTTTTTATCAAGAAGGCTTGAAACAATAACGTCATTTGCGATATCCCAGAAACCGAGGAAGAAAATAATCGTGCTGTAGGTTGCAAACGCACTTTCGCTCAGTCCGAGAAACGTTGACGCAACAAGACCTCCGAAGAATCCGCTCATTGCGGTTGAAACCTTCGACATAGCTGTGCTTGCGCCGAAAGCCGCGTATTCCTTAAGAGTCAGCTTTTCATTTACGTTTGCGGCAAGGGAATTTTTAATTTTTCTCATAGGCCACCTCATTAATATTTTTCGGTCGGGTAATGCGATTTTTTGTTATTTACATAAGTATATCATACTTTTCAGATTTTTCCAATGTATTTATATAAAAAGAAACAGCTTGAAATTATAAAAAATCAAGCTGTTTTTATTTTGAATCAAATTAATTACAGGGTTGAACCGAAATCGGTAACGATGGTCTGACCTGTAATTGCGCGGGATTCATCCGAAGCAAAGAAGAGAAGCATATTTGCAACGTCTTCGGGCATACAAGGCTGAACCTTAAGGTCATTATGCTTCATCATCTGGCCGAAAATGCTCATATCAAGGTTAGCGGGATTCATATCTGCTACCATGGGAGTAACAATTGTGCCGGGGCAGATTGCGTTACAGCGTACGTTGGTACCTGCAAAACGGAGAGCTGTGTGACGGGTAAGACCGATAACCGCAGCCTTTGACGCAACGTAAGCGGCACCGCCGCAGCCCATAACACCCGCAACCGATGCAACGTTAACGATTGAGCCGTAGCCTGTTTTTGCCATTTCGGTTGTAACGGCACGCATCATACACATTGTGCCCTTTGTGTTTATATCGATAACGCGGTTCATATCGTCGTCCGTAAAGCTGTCGATAGCCTTGAGACCACCGTCAAGAACACCTGCATTATTAATAAGAATATCGATTTTGCCGAAAGCTTCAAGGGTTTCTGCCGCAACTCTCTTTGCGTCCTCATCCTTTGAAATATCGCTTACTACGGGAAGAACTTCGCCGCCTGCTTCACGGATTTTATCTGCAACCTCCATAAGAGGAGCTTCGCGGCGGGCTGTGATAACAACCTTTGCACCTTCTGCTGCAAACTTAACGGCTGTTGCTGCACCAACGCCTGAGTTACCGCCTGTGATAATTGCTACTTTTCCGTCTAAACGACCCATAATTTTATCCTCCTTAAATTCAGACCTCAAAACAGTCTGTTTATAACTAAATACTACTACGCACAAAGGCATAATGTCAAGCAAAACAATTGACTTTGTTAAATTGCGATGATAAAATCTAATTATAATTTAACGATGAGGTGAAGTTATGTTCAAAACATTTTTAACAGACGTTATTATGCTCGCTCCGAGACAGATGTGGGGCGTCGAACAGCAGATTTATTATTTAAAGCAGATTTTCACTTCGTTTTCACCTAAAAAAATCATCGCTTCAATTCTTGCGATAATTGAGATTTGCGGTCTCACAATTCTTGATTTACCTACCACTCCCCGCGGTCAGGAGCTTGACCTCACAGGCTACAGCGTTGTTTTCGAAGACAATTTCAACGGCAATCAGCTCAATACGGACGTATGGGAATACAGAGGCAGCGGTCCCCGCAGAGGCGGTTACAATGCCGAAAGTCAGGTAAGAGTTGAAAACGGCAATCTTATTATTTCGGGCGAATACCTCACAGACGGCGCATACGGCGAAGGCTGGTACACAGGTATGATAAAACTCAGAGAGCGTTACTGCCGCGGCTATTTTGAAATACGCTGTATCGTAAACTCTGACCCCGGATACTGGTCGGCATTCTGGCTTCAGGCCGACTCACCCTATACGGCATCCGTTTCAAAAGGCGGTGTAGGCGGCGCTGAAATTGATATTTTTGAATCTATGAGCTATGATGCACTCATAGGCAAAAACTCCGTTTCTCAGACCGTTCACTGTGCAGGCGTTGACGGCGTGCAGGAAGGCTTCCAGTCAGAAAACCTCGGCAGCTTCTACGGCAATAACATTTACGAAGAATATAACACCTACGGTCTTGAATGGACAGAAGACGAATATATTTTCTACATAAACGGTGTTGAAACCCGACGCACATCCTTCGGCAACGGTGTTTCAGAGGTTGAAGAAGACGTTATTGTTTCTCTCGAAATACCCGGCGAAGATGAGCTTTCCGCTCTTGATAAAGAGAATTACAAAACAGAGTATATCGTTGACTACGTAAAAATCTATCAGAAATAAAACACCAAACAAGGAAAAACTCAAATGAAGATGTCAAAAAAAGAAACGTTTAAACGTTACGTTTTATTTATAATCTGCCTTTTCTTTATCGGATTAGGTGTTGCGTTTACCAAATATGCCGAGCTTGGTGTTTCGCCTATCTCTTCGGTTGCAAACGTGGTGAGCATTAAATTCACCTTTTTATCTTTCGGAAACTGGCTTATAATCTCAAACTGTGTTCTGATTCTCGGACAAATCCTTTTGCTCAGACGCAATTTCAAGCCCATACAGTTTTTGCAGATTCCCCTCTCGTTTCTTTTCGGATATTTCACGGATTTCGGCTTATGGCTTGTCAGCGGCTTGCCAAACGATAAATATATCTTCAAGCTTTTGCTTGTTGCGGCAGGCATAATCGTTCTCGGTTTCGGCATTACTCTCGGCGTTATTGCCGACGTTGTTATGAATTCGGGAGAGGCCATTGTAAAAGCCATTGCCGACGTTACAAAAAAAGATTTCGGAAGCACAAAAATTGTTTTTGACGTTTCATGGGTATTGCTCTCCGTTATTCTTTCATTCATATTCTTTGACGGAAAGCTCGTAGGCACAAGAGAAGGCACAATCATTTCCGCCATATTCGTTGGCTTTACGGTTAAATTCTTCAAAAAAGTTCTTCAAAAACCGCTGACCGAAATATTAAAAAAATAAAAAATTCCCCCGAAGCCGTTACGGTTTCGGGGGTTTTGTTTCAGTGTGTTAAAAGAAGCATTGCAATAAACAGGAGCGCTATTATCCATGAGCTTGCCTTAATCTTTTTGAAATCACCGCAGAAAACCGCAGTAAGACCCGTTCTTCCGCCCGCCGCTACGCCCGCATTAACCTCGCTGAAGGTTGTTACGGTAGACGTGCCGCAGATTGCGCCGGTTGCTGTCGCAACGGCATCCGAAAGCATTCCTTTGTTCATATTGATGGGCTCGCCTTTTTCGTCAAGCAGATTCGCTCTCTCGCAAGCCGCATAAAGTGTGCCGAGAGTATCAAACATATCAACCATACAGAAAGCAAGAGCGGTGGTGAGTACAGTAAGCACAAGATTTGCGCTGCCGTGCTTTGCGGTATATGCAGAAAAAAT
>JAZQKN010000042.1:0-3470 GCA_045542175.1 Acutalibacteraceae bacterium
ACTTCTATGGGGTTCTGGCGGAGAGCAAGGGATTCGAACCCTCGAACAGGTTATAGCCCGTTACACGATTTCCAACAGCTCTTTAAAATGTTAAAGTTCGTTGATATACATAGGGTTTCCTGTTCTCACATTTTCATTGCGACGGCAGAAATTGATATTTTAACCATACTTGTTTCGGTTATTTATGTCACCGCTGTCGTCGTCTTTTCGTCGTCGAAAGTGGGGTTCAGATATACTTTTCTGTGGCTGAAAGCATAAGAAAAACCCCACAGAAGCTATTACTTCTATGGGGTTCGAAAAGATTTTTCTTTGATTGTAGTCCAAACACCGTTAACAGTAAGAAACTTTCAACTTAAGCCTTTACCTGAGAAAAATATATTCATATTGCTTGATATGTAATATTATTCATTAAAAGCGTTTGTTTGCATCTTCATTCTGCAAATATCATAAACGCAAAGTCTCATTGCGTTGCCGAAACCGATGGGGTCTTTCAAATAAGCAAATTTCAGGGAAAGAATCGTCTGCGGTGCAGAAATAACGTAAAGCATTGTAAGAATTCCGCTGTTTCTTGCGTAAACGGCAAGCGCGGGATCAAGATAACCTTCACCGGTGAGGTCAATGCTCGCATCGGTGATAACAAATCCGTCGAAGCCCCATTCGTTTCGCAGCAGGTCGATCAAAAGTGCTTTGCTGCCGCCGCACCATTGGGTACCTATTCTGTTATAAGCAGACATAACGCCCTTTGCTTTACCTTCTTTTACCGAGATTTCAAACGGTTCAAAATAAAGCTCACGCAGCGACTGCTCGTTTGCCCAGGTATAAAGTCCGTTGGACTGCCTGTTTGTTTCCTGCTCGTTTGCTGCGAAATGTTTGACGGTGACAACGATTCCCTTTGACTGAACGCCTCTGATTACCGCTGCAGACATCTTGCCCGAAAGCAGAGGGTCTTCGGAATAATATTCGTTATTCCTGCCACCCTGAGGACTGCGATGGAGGTTACAGCCGGGGGCATACCAGACGTGAGTGCCGAGCTGATTGCCTTCTTCTCCGATTATTTCGCCAAATTCTTCGGCAAGTTCATCATTCCACGTGCAGGCAAGAGCGGTTGCAACTGGGAAAGCAAGCCCGCTGTCGCTGTAAAGCAATCCGCCTTCGCCTTTTATGCAGGATGGGCCGTCATTATCTGAGGTTGCGGGAATTCCCAATCTTTTGATTGCGGTTGTTTCATAGCCGCAGTCGGTGATAAGAGTTATCATTTCATCAACGGTCAGCTGGTCAAGGAAAGCGTCCCAAAGGCTTTCGTCTTGCGCAACGTCCTGCAAGGTGATAACACCGTCTTCATACTTAACGCCCGTTCTGGTTTTTTCGCCCTCGGTTGTCGGCTCGGGTCTTACGTCACTGTTGAGAACGTCGCTTGTTGCCGTGTAATCCGTCGGAGGGGCGGGATATGTGTTTTCAAAATCGTTCCTTGAAAGATAAGTAAGGTTTCCTTCGGCAAAATCAAAGAGATTCTTAATCTCATTGCCGGAATAAGAATCAATCTTAAACACTTTTTTTTCGGCAACGTTATAAATAAAAGTTTTTTCTGCATTGCGTACGTCATGCGAAACGTGGATTTTATATTCTCCGCTGTCAAGCACCCAGGCCTGTTCCGTAACGGAATCATAGGACGCCATATCTTCAACGTCGAACGAAATTGCGAGCGTTTCGCTCTGACCGGGCGCAAGTTCCTTGGTCTTTTTATATGCGGCGAGTTCGATTGCACTTTTTTCAATTCCTCCATCATAATAAGGCGCTGAAAAATAGACCTGAACAACGTCTTTGCCTGCCATACAGCCGACGTTGGTTACTTCAACCTCAACGTTAACGCTCTTATCGTCGCTTGAATAAGATTTTACGTCCCATTCAAAATCGGTATATGAAAGACCGAAGCCGAAGGGATACATTACCTTTTCAGGGGCAAACGTTTCGAAATATCTGTAACCGACATAAATACCTTCGCAATAATTCACGAAATACTTCGGGATACCAAACACGCCTTTATACATATAATTACCGAAATTTTCCGAAGCGGGATGATCTTCAATATCATATGAAACGGTATCTGCAAGCTTACCGGAAGGATTAACCTCTCCCTTAAGAACCTTGCCGACAACGTCGGTCGCAACTTCGCCGGGAAGCCACATAATCATAGCAGCTTTAATGCTGTCATACTTATCAAGCCAGGAGATATCCATTATGTTTGAAATGTTGAAAACAACGATAACGTCTGCAAATTTTTTACACACGGCTTCAATCATCTGTGTTTCGGTTTCAGTAAGGTTGAGCTGCTCAACACCAAGGTCCTTCATTTCAGTTCCTACCCTGCCGATAACGATAATTGCCGTTTGCGAATAAGAAACAGCGTTGTTCATCACCTTTTCGCTGATTCTGTTGACGGGCATTTCAGACTGACCGCTGCCGAAAAACTGCTTCAGAACGGTGATAACGTAAGAAATAATCCCAAGGTCAACCTTGGTTCCTGTAAAGTTTGCATATAAATCGTAAAGATCTTTGTTATATTCAATTCCTGCGTTTTCTAAGGCGTCATAAAACCCGATTGCGTCGGATGAACGGACAGCGCCCGAACCTGCAGCGCCCGCAAAGGAAATCGAGCAGGATGAGGCGCCGAAAACATTAACTTTGTTATTCTTCAGCGGCAGAACCGAATCCTCATTTTTAAGAAGAACAATTCCTTCCTCTTCAATCTGACAGGCAATTTCAACCGATTTTGCGGTTGTTTCTTCGGCAATGAGTTCCGAAGCAAGTGCCGCAGCAGAAGAAGAGAAAACAATTGTAACAGCAAGAATAATGGAAATAATGCTTAAGGATAATTTCTTTGCCTTGTATTTCATAACGCACCTCCAGGATTTCTTATTTAAGATTATATCATAATTAAAAATCTATTGCAATCATTATATAAAAACTGCCGTAACAAAAAAAAGAGACCTTGCCACGCCAACAGGTGAACAAGCCCCTGTCAATACGCCCGAAGCGAACAATGGTACAGTCTCCAATAAAATTATATGTATATTTTAGAAAAAGTCAATATTATTTTCGTTCTGTTTTTCTTCCTTAACGAACCAACTTTTTTCATCATAACACATCACTAACAAAAAATCCGGTATAAATATTATTTTATGGAATCAGGAACGGCTAATTGAAAATTTTCTAAACACATGTTAAACTGACTGCATACGGACTTTGAAAGCTTCTTTACTTTATCAAAACATTTACCGTATTCAGAACCCCTCACAAAGCTTATTTCATTAGGATTTATATTGCCATAGAATAAATCTTCAAGTGTTGTTTGTTTCATTGAAAACCTCCTTTACAAACATTAAAGTGCAACAGGATTTTATATCCCATTGCACTTAATCGTTTATTATTTAGTTTAATAAATTACAATCTGTTTATTTTTCTATATCCTC
>JAZQKN010000043.1:0-5142 GCA_045542175.1 Acutalibacteraceae bacterium
ACAAGGGGTTTGATTTCGTTGATAAGAGCTTCTGCTTCAGCAGGAGTCTTGTTCATTTTCCAGTTACCTGCGATAACTGCACGACGGAGTGTCTTATTCATTATATGTCAAGTCCTTTCAATTATTTATCGTTCAAAGCTGAAATACCGGGTAAATCTTTGCCCTCAAGGAATTCGAGAGAAGCACCGCCGCCTGTTGAGATGTGTGACATCTTGTCAGCGAAGCCGAGCTTCTGAACAGCAGCAGCAGAGTCACCGCCGCCGATGATTGAGATAGCACCTGACTCAGCAACAGCAGTAGCAACCGCGATTGTACCCTGAGCGAAGTTCTCCCACTCTGAAACACCCATAGGTCCGTTCCAGATAACTGTGCCACTGCCCTTGATAGCGTTTGCGAAAAGCTCCTGTGTCTTAGGACCGATGTCAAGACCCATCCAGCCGTCAGGAATTTCGTCGCTGTTGATTACCATTGCCTCTGTATCAGGAGCATATTCCTTACCAACCTTGTTGTCAACGGGGATAAGGAAGTTAACACCCTTAGCCTTAGCTGTTTCCATCATGTTCTTTGCATCTTCAACGCGGTCTTCTTCAAGAAGAGATGTACCGATGCTGTAGCCGAGTGACTTCATGAATGTGTAAGCCATACCGCCACCAACGATGATTGTATCGCACTTATCAAGAAGGTTTGTAATAACACCGATCTTGTCAGAAACCTTTGCACCGCCGAGGATAGCAACGAGGGGACGCTTCGGGTTAGCGAGAGCACCGCCGATGAAGCTGATTTCCTTCTGGATGAGGTAACCGCAAGCTGCGGGGATATAATCTGCAACACCTGTTGTTGAGCTGTGAGCTCTGTGAGCTGAACCGAAAGCATCGTTAACATAAAGGTCAGCAAGGTCAGCAAGCTTCTTTGAAAATTCAGGATCGTGCTTTGTTTCTTCCTTGTGGAAACGAACGTTTTCGATGATCATAACATCACCGTCGTTAAGAGAAGCAGCGAGTGACTGAGCGCTTTCGCCAACTACGTCTGTTGCCATCTTAACTTCCTTGCCGAGAAGCTCAGAAAGACGGACTGCAACGGGAGCGAGAGAAAACTCAGGCTTGAATTCGCCCTTAGGTCTGCCGAGGTGAGAGCAAAGAATAACCTTTGCATTGTTGTCGATAAGATACTTGATTGTGGGGAGTGAAGCAACAATTCTCTTGTCGCTTGTGATAACGCCGTCCTTGAGAGGTACATTGAAGTCGCAACGAACGAGGACTCTCTTGCCGCTAACCTCAAGATCTTCAACGGTCTTCTTGTTAAGTGCGTCCATTATTTTCATCCTTTCAAAATAAATACATAGAATTAAAGTAAGCCTATGCTTAATTTTTTACAGATAGTATTTTATAACAAAAAGGGAGATTTTGCAAGTAAATTCATGTCAAAAAATTAACATTTATCAGTATATACATAATTTGGCTGAAAAACGCTTGTTTATGCACGATTTTGTGCAATTTCAGATTGAATATCTGTCAGTTTATCGGCTATATGCGGCAGGTTGACCGCTTTGTTGATTTTTTTTCTTTTAGTGATATAATGATGATATAAACCGAAGCTTTCAGGAGGTTTTGATATGAAAAGATTTTTCAGCATTTTCCTTGCCCTGTTGATTATAATTTCAGCCATGCCTGTTACTATTGTTTCTGCTTCAGCTTCATACAGTGAAGAATATGAAGAATATGACGAAAGCCTGAGACCGGGTAGCAGGGGCTATGTGAAACGGGTCCGTTATGATGAACACGGAAATATTGTTGAATCCGACGGAAGGCTGAAGCCGGACACAGAATTTAGTACCATGAGCGAGTCAACGCTTCCTTCTTCTTACGATGCTCGTTCTAAAAATCTGGTTACACCTGTCAAAAATCAGGGTGCATCGTCCAACTGTTGGGTATTCGCCGCAACAAGCGTTCTGGAAACAAACAGCATAGTCAACGGTTACACGAAACTGAGCGCAACGGATTTTTCAGAATCGCATCTTGCGTGGTTTTCAATCAATACTTCAACCAACGATAAAACTGATCCCAACTACGGGGATGGCAACGGCGTTGGCGCGCAGGTATATCAGTTTGGCGGCGATTGTGGATTTGTAACAAGAGCGCTCGCACGTTGGGCAGGTATAGCAGACGGAAGCAAGGTTACGTCCAATTATCCGACAACAACTTCGCAGCTTTCAAAATTGCCGACTTATACGGATGCGGACAGATTTAATACAAGCTCAGGTGTTATAATCAGATCGATGGAGCAGTGTACCACTGCGGATGAAGTTAAGCAATGGATTATCGATAACGGCAGTATAACAGCATCGTATAATCATGCGGATTCCAATTCGTATATTAAAAACGGAAGCAATTATGTAGCATATTATTATCCGATTCAAACTGCCACTAACCATGTGATTACGGTTATCGGCTGGGACGATAACTTTGCTGCGAGTAAGTTCAATTCCAGCAACAGACCCGAGGGTAACGGTGCGTGGTTGTGTAAAAACAGCTGGGGTTCAGGTTGGGGAAACGGCGGAGGTTATTTCTGGATTTCATATTACGATAAGTCAATCAGTGATTTTTGCGGTTTTACAACTCAACCGGCTGAAAAATTTGATAACAATTATACCCACAACGGCAGCGACGCCGATTATTTGATAAACAGTGCCTCGTCTGAAAAAATAGCAAATGTTTTTACTGCGAAATACAGAGAAGAACTTACTGCTGTATCAACATACACTGAAAATGAGGATGTTACCGTAAATGTCAGCATATATGTGAATTTGTCTCCGGGTGAAACAAACGACCCGACAAGCGGTGAGCTGGCTCAGTCTTTCACCGTTGAAATACCTCGTATAGGTTATCATACGATAGATTTGCCGGAAGCTGTACCGCTTGAACACGGGTGCGTATTCTCTGTTGTTCTTGAAATGTCGGTTTCTTCGGGTAACGTTCGTGTTCCGATAGAAAGTGGAGATTATTCAGCTTCAACTCCGGGAGAGAGCTTGATTTATAGGAATGGAACATGGCGTCAGACGGAAAGTGTTTTTTCAAGCATTGACGGTAAAAATTTTTGTATACAGGCATTTTCGGTTACAACATGCGACCACGTCAATCAGGAAACCGTGATTCAAAAATACGATGATTGTTATAATCAGGGATATGAAAGGGTTGTGTGCAAGGACTGTAACGGTATTGTAAGTGAAATTCTCTTGCCGATGAAAGCCCATACCCCGGGTGAATGGAAAACAGAGAAAGAAACGAGCTGTAAAGAAGCGGGGCTTTCGGTCAGAAGATGCACGGTGTGCGACGGAATAGTTGAAACGAAAGAGATAGCAAAGCTTGAACATGCTGAAGGTGTGTGGAGAACGATAACTGAAGCAAGCTGTTTTCAAACCGGATACGCGGTTAAAAACTGTCCGGCATGCGGTTATATATCTGAGACGAAGACTTTGCCTCAAAAAGAGCATACCCCGGGCGAGTGGTTAGTGCAGACTCCGACAACCTGTATATCGAACGGTATTATGATTAAGAGATGCATAGACTGCCGTACTATTCTTGAAACGCAGGAAAATGCGGCATACGGACATTCACCGGGAGATTGGGTTGTAAAAATACCTGCAAGCTGCTGGAGAGACGGAACAATGGCAAAATTGTGTGACACCTGCGGCGTTACACTTGAATCGCAGAAAATCCCTATGATCGATCACGATTATGTATATAGCATAGTTAAAGAACCGACCTGCACTCAAAACGGTACGGGCAGATATACCTGCTCAGGTTGCAACGGTAGTTACGATGTAAAGATCGAACCGAACGGCATACATATATATTCCGATTGGGAGCTTGTAAAAGAGCCGACCGCTGACGGAGAAGGGGAAAAGAAACACACCTGCATTTCCTGCTCAAAGACCGAAACAGCAGCGATAGAGGCAACAGGGTTCGTTGTCAGAGAAGGAATAAAGATCAATTATCTCACGGGCACAATCAGCGGCATAAGAGCAGGCGAGACTTCGCTTGAATCATACCTTACACCTGCAGATGATAGCTATACTTGGGAATATGAAAGCAGCGGAAGACTCGGAACGGGAACGAAAGCTTATCTTAAAAAGGCAGACACAGTTATCGGTGAATATACCGTTCTTCTTTACGGCGATGTTGACGGCGACGGTTGGTATGACGGCGAGGATGCGGTTCTTGTCAACTGTCTTGTTGCCAATATGCTCAGTAAAGATAGCCTGGGAGCAATCCGATATATGGCTGCCGATTGCAATCACGACGGCGTAACGGATATAGCTGATATTAAATTGCTCAAAGATGCAGGAATGCTTCTTGCTTCTGTTGATCAGACCCAGACTCCGGAGATTCTCTTTGAATCATCGGCTGCTTACACGGAGTATCTTGATATTATAGATCAGTTGCCCGAGCAGGAAGATTCTCAGCAGAATTCAGAAGAAAACAGTGAAAACGATGCAAATAACGAGTCTGAAAAAACAGAACCTTATTCAAACATTTTTAGTATCATAATGAGCATTATTGCAGAGCTTTTCAGAATGCTTTTAAAGATATGGTAAATTAAGTAAAACACCCTTGATTTTGTTGTCAAAAAAGTAACATTTTATATTGACAGTAAAGTAACAAAGGGAGTATAATGTTCTGCAATAAACGCATTTCGGCGTTAATTTGGAGGTAATTCAAATGGCAAGAGTTTATAATTTCTCAGCAGGCCCTTCAATGTTGCCTGAGTCAGTTCTCAAAAAGGCAGCAGAGGAGATGCTTGATTATCAGGGCTGCGGACATTCAGTAATGGAAATGTCACACCGTTCAAAGGTTTTTCAGTCAATCATTGACGGCGCACATGACCTCGTAAAAGAGCTTTACAATGTTCCTGATAATTACAAAATTCTTTTCGTTCAGGGTGGCGCATCAACTCAGTTTGCTGCAATCCCTCTCAATTTCCTTAATAAGACAGGAAAGGCTGACTATATCATTTCAGGCCGTTGGGCTAAGATGGCATATAAAGAAGCTCAGAAGTACGGTGACGTCAGAATCGCTGCTTCTTCAGAGGATAAGATGTTCTCTTATATCCCGAAGACAACACGCGAAGATTTCCGTCCCGATG
>JAZQKN010000044.1:0-8854 GCA_045542175.1 Acutalibacteraceae bacterium
GTTGCTTGTGATTTTATTTTTCGCTTTCTTGAAAAGCTTTTTCACAAGCCCGAAAATTTTACCTATAAGGGTATTCTTCCAGAAGCTCCTGTTACGGGCGTTTCTGATAATGCTCATAATGTTTGCGGTGATTATCGCAAAGAATGCGGCAACAAAAATTCCCGTTATGCCGCCCGAAGGCTTGCCCGCAATTTCAGCAAGCCTTACCGCAAAGCCTATATCACCGTATTCCGTCGGGAATACCGCTTCGCAAACAATATAAAAAACTACAACCGCACCCGAGGCAAAAAGCCCCGCAAGACCGATTAACGTCTGAATTGCAAACGGCATCTTATCGTATTTTGAAATTACAACTCCGCCGTTTTCATCCTTGCCCGCAACCGCATAAAGATAAATGCAGATTGCACAACCGAGCAGGAAGAAAACACAAAACAAAGTAAGACAGGTGCCGATGCTTCTGATATGCTTTTCGGTGTGATTGTCAAAAAGTCTGTTGCTGACCGTCAGGGCATCCTCTGTGCCTTCCGTAACGGGAGAATACGAGAAATATGCCCAGCCGTCATTATATCGGGTTGAGTTTTTCAGCGCATTCGGATATTCGTTTGAGCCGATAAGCTCTGCGAAAAGTTCGTTATAAATGTCCCCGCCGATTTTCGGAAATGCTTTTCCCTTAAGCACGGCATATTTGCCTTTAATCTTACCCTCAATAAACTCTCCGCCGAGCTTTTCGATAATCTGATTGTGCGTATCCGTTGCCGTTACACCGCAGTTTGTTACAATCTTGCCCGTTGACGGAATATAAACGGCATAATTAATGCTTGCAAATTCGCTGACGGCGTTTTTGGTTGACTTCTCGTTGTCATACGCATTTTTGATTGACTCTTTATGTTCGCTCTCCAACTGTTTGAGCATATCGCTGAGCGAGGTTTCGCCGTAATTGTTATAGTATACGCAGGCATTTCCGATTGTTCTCAGCGCATCCGAAACGTCGCCGATAAGAGTGTTTCTGCTCTGCATTTCGGGAGAAGCGGGCATTTCGATAACCCTTACGTACTTGAAGCTATCAAAATAGCTCTTTTCAACAATGCTGCCGTTATAATCGAAATAATGGGTTTTGCCCGAATAATCAAGCGAATATCTGTAACAGTTATCAGCCGTGATATGAACACGGATTCCCGATTTATCAAGCAAAGTATAAGCTTCGGTTACTTCCTTGACTTCTTCATTATAATGTTTAACGTACCACTTGCCCTCGGAGGTTTTTTTGTAATCCTCAAGCGAAGTACAGCTCATCGCTTCCGCACCGTAGCCGAAAATATACTGAAAATTATTGAAGCTGTGCCTGAAAATCACGCTCTGGGTGAAATTATCCGTGCCGAAGCTGTTGTAGGCATAAAAGCTTTTTGCAATCATACTTGCAAAATATCCCGAGCCTGCGAAAAGAAGCATCGCAAGCAGAAAAGCTATTGCCTTTGTGCGTTTCTTAAGAAGTGTATTTTTCAATTTTGTAGCCAATTCCCCACACCACCTTTAAATATTTCGGTTCTTTGGGATTGATTTCGAGTTTTTCGCGGATTCGTCTGATATGTACGGTTACGGTTTTTTCGGAATAGCACGCGGGTTCATTCCACACCGCCTCGTAAATCTGTGCCGTTGAAAGCACTCTGCCCAGATTTTCCATAAGCACTTTCATAATGCCGTATTCCGTTGCGGTAAGCCTTATCGCCTCGCCGTCGAGAGTGAGGCATTTTGCGTTGGTATCCAGTGAAAGACCGCCCGTTGTAATAATTCCTTCCGTCGTTTCCATTGAGCCGAGCCTTGTGAAACGGCGTATCTGCGATTTGACCCTTGCCATCAGCTCCAGCGGATTGAACGGCTTTGTAACGTAGTCATCCGCCCCGAATGAAAGACCCGTGATTTTATCGGTATCCTCACTCTTTGCCGAAAGCAGAATTATCGGAATATTGGATTTTTCACGCATTCTCACCGTTGACTGCAAGCCATCCAGACCGGGCATCATAATATCAAGAATAACGCAGTGAACTTCGTTGTTTTTAACGAGCTCGAGTGCCTTTATTCCGTTTTCGGCTCTTAAAACGTTGTAACCCTCCATTTTAAGATAGATTTCAACCGAATCAAGAATCGCAACGTCGTCATCGCATACAAGAACGGTATACATCAGCCTTCACCTCTCAAATCAATTCCCTTGAACAACTACATTGTAGGGTCTGATAATTACAAATCGGTTATTAAAATTATTACAAATTTCTTAAAAATATCAAACCGCTTGCGTAAATAACGAAAGCGGTTTATTTTTATTTTACATATTTAACTGTAAAGCAATGTGAAAGCAGACGGTAGCCCGTAACGCCGTCACGGAAACGGTTTCCCCTCATTGTTTTATCGCCTACGCGGATTGAAGATATGTAGCCGATATTCTTTGAATAAGCACCGTCGTGCGATACGATTTCAAGCCATTCTTCGGGGTTATCCGAAAGCTGAATTGTCGGGTCGTATGCAAGAATCATTGCACGAAGCTCCTCGGCTGAAATTTCGACGGTTTCTTTTCTGACCGATTCAGGGCTTGATACCCCACCCGAAAGATAGCCGTAATTTCCGCCCCAGGCATTGCTTGCCGATGCGGTTTTGCCCGCCGACTGTGCAAAATAGCAGGTAAATGCAGGCTGACCGTTATAGTCAACGTACTTTGCCTTCGGTGTATCCTCTTCACTGCTCATACCAAGCACCTCAAGACAGGCTTTATACGTTGCGGTATCTTTATATTCCCACGTTGCGTCAAAAGCGTGGAGCGATGCCGCAACGTTGAAATTATATGTTTTTGCATAGGTGTAAACGGCAACAATCTGTGCCTTGATTGCCTCCTTTGGCGCACCGTTGCCGATTTCTCTTTTTGAGGTTTTGCAGAGATATTCAACCAGACCGTATTCCACTCCGCCGTAAGTCACCTTTTCGGGTGTCTGCGAATCTTCTTTTACGGTTGTGCCCGTATAATAATGGGTCAGTATCTGCTCATAATTTTTGCCGTCTCGCGCCATTTCCATAGCACCGTACTGGCTCATTCCCACGCCGTGACCCCAGCCGTAGCAGGTGAAAACGAATTTTCCGCTCACCTTTTCAGGCTCCGCTTTTTCGGTTACGGGCTGAGTGGGAGCCTTTGTTGTCGGTGCCTGGGTTGGCTTTCGGGTTGTTGCCGCGGCAGTTGTGATTATCTGCGCCGCGGTTGTTGAAACCTGAGTAACTTTATTCGGCTGAGTTGCTTTTTGGGTAGTTGTAACAACAGCCTGTGTGCTTGTTTCGTCAATAACCGTCACATCCGTTTCGGCTTCAATATCAAAACCGATGCCGCTTCCGCCCCTGTAGCTGAAAATATCTTCGGTTGTAACGGGAAGCGTAGTTTTTGCGGTTGCAAGCAACATTGTTATTTTTGCAGATGCGTGTGCCTGTGTCTTTTCGTTGGCGGCGTTGCTTCTTAAAGCAAACATTGTTGCAACGCAGATAACGATTGCCGCAAGAATGCCGACAGCCGCAATAATTATCGGCAAAGCCGATGCTTTCTGTGCCTTTGCAGGCTTTTCTTCGGGCTTTATAAGCGCTCCCGCAGCCGACGTTTCTTCCATCATTTCGCACAGCTTTATAACTGCTGCCGCCGCAAGCTGAATTTCGCTTTCATCTCCCTCGGCATATACTTTCGCCACCCTTGCTTTTTCCGAATCGGCAAGGCAGACAACGGCATATTTTTCGCCGCTTTCGGAATCGGTGAGTATTTCTGACATCGCCGCCCCGAAATCCGCCGAGGTGTTTTCTTTTGAAACATTCGCACTGCGTGCAAGGACTTCGCCCGCATCCTCGCCGCTGTGTGCCTGTGAGGGTGCGTAAGCGAGAGTAAAGCAGTTTTCGTGACCCTCAACGCTTGAAACAACGTTCATAATTGCCTGTGAGCTTCCGCAGGGAGCAACGGCAATTTTTTTGCCGCTTTCAATAACTGCGGCTATGCTCTTTTTGTATCCCGCAACAGGGCTTTCGCCTGTGAGAGCGGCGGGCAGAATTCTGCCGAGTATTTTTTCGTCAAGAGGCAGAAAAACAAGCTTTCCTCTGCCTGTCTGAAGCGAAAAAGCGGAGTAAAGTCCGTTTTGCGAAGCGTAAGCCTTCGCTCCCGAGGGAATTGCAGCAAACAAATCTCTCTCTTTTTTGTTTTCGGGAGCATTATCGCCCATTGCGGCAACAACCGCATTGCTTATGCCCGCTTTTAAATCAAGGCTCTTAAGTAATGCCAGCTTCGTTTTGAGATAAGCTTCCTTTGAAACTGCCGCAACGGTAATTTCGCTCTGCGGCTGTGCCGCCGCCTGAGCGAGCTCCGACGGAGAGTCAAAATCCATAACCGCAGGCTCACCGAAGACTTTTTCAATCTCGGAAAGAAGCAGCTCTGAAGCGGCACTATTCTTTTTTGAATCCAGCGTAAACACGCTTGCTTTTTTCATCATGGATTTTTCTCCGTTCATCAGTTAAAAAGATTAATCTTTACCAGCGTGCATCGTCTGCGTAAGGATTCTCTTTCTTGTTCTTTACATACCATACCTGGGGATACTTGGGATTCATATTCTCGGTTACAACGTAGCTGTTTGTGTTGATGCTCTCGCCGTTACGCAACAGTCTTGCAACAACAACGAGTCTTGCTCCGTCGAAATCGTAGCAACAGGTTGAAAGGGTAAGAATCTTATCGTTTTCGTTGATATCAACGCCTGTTGAATAGAGCTTTCTCTTATCAATCTCCTGAATATATTCACCGAATTTTACGTTGCTGACGTCGATGAAGTTATAGGGCAGGCAATAGCCGTTATCGTCATCGGGATCGGAGTTTGTGATGAACACGCCGTAAACCAGCCAGGTGTAATCACCGTAAATGGTGTTGCACTCGATAACGGGAGCTTTCTTGAATCCGTCGGGAGTTCTGTAATCCTCAAGCATACCGAAAATCAGGTCGTCGTGACGCATATTGTGTCCGTAAATAACGGTGTTCTTGTGAAGGGTTTTGAAGTTTTCCATTCTGTAATCAAAGAAAGGTACACCGTAATCCGTCCACTTGCCGTAAACGTCTCTCTTGAGATAATAATCGTTGTCATCGCCCTGAACGATGGGATATTCAATGTTAAGTCCGTCAATCTTAATCCAGCCTTTGAGGTCATCGTTCTGTGAATAGAGTGACGCATATTTTGCGAGCATACCGTCGGGGAATTTAACACCGTATTTATTTTCAAGATCCGAATTGATTACGGAATCTCCGTATTTATCGGCATCGCTGTTCATATCTTCGGCAAACTGCGATTCAACGTTCTTTGCCTTGATGGGCATATAAATATAGTGAATTCCGAGATAAGCAAGGCATACGACAATGATAACAGAAGAAAGACCGAGCACAACTCTTCTTATGATTTCGCTTGCACCCGCAGGCTTTTTGGGCTGATTCTTTGCCTCTTCCTTTTCTTTCTTCTTTCTTGTTTTTTTCTCTTCCTTGGATTCTTCTGTTTCGGCAAGAAGTGCCGCACGCTCGGCAGCCTCAAAATCGCCGATAACTCTTTCGGCTGATTCCTCTTTTACCGTCTCAAAAATATCTTTTGTTTCCTGCGGTATATCATCACCGTAATCAAAGGATGCGGCAAAATCGTAATCGTTATCGTCCTCGGGAATGTTTATAATAAATCCCTCTGAACCTTCAACCTCCGGGTCTTCATTTTCTTCGGGTACATCTCCGAGAAGCTCTACAAGCTCTTTATCAAAATCTGTTTCGTCAAAAACAGGCTGTTCTTCCTGTGTGACAGGCATTTCCGTTTCTTCAGGAACGGTTTCGGGAATGCTGCTCAGAAGATTTGCAATTGAGCTGTATTCGTTTCCGACAGGTGCGATTTCGGGGTTGGATTCTATTTCCGTAAGTATGGTTTCAAAGCCTGTTTCACCTTCGGTTTCAGCCTTGAGACTGTTTATCATTCCGAAAATATCGTCTTTTGCCGCATCAGCAGCGCTGAAATCGGCAACAGGCTCTTCTTCTGCAACGGTAAAGCCTTCGGTTTCTGCAATCTCATCGGCTTCCTGTTCAGGTTCAAGCTGTTCTTCAGGCTTGAAATAAGCCTCAGCGGGCACTTCGGGAGCTTCTTCCAAAGCTTCTTCGGTGACTTCGGTTTCTTCTGTATCAAGCGAAACCACGGGAATATCAAGATCGAAATATTCTTCGGGGTCCATCCACAAATCACCGAGGGGCGATTCGTCACTTTTAGCTGTTTCTTCGGGCTCTTCCGAAGTAATTACGGAAATGGGCTTGGGCACGATTGTTGCAGGGCCGCTGCTCATAATATCGTCATAGAGGCTCTGAAGCTCGTCCTCAAGACTTTTTTCCGTTTTTTCAATATCATCGTGGAAGCCCTCAAAAAGAGGTGCGTCTTTCTGTGTTTCCTCAAGGAAACTGTTGAAATCTATCTCCTTCAACGCTTCTTCATCCGAAACAAAGCTTATGTTTTCAGGTGCGGAGTTGTTATTTTCATTATTTTTAGACATCTGTTTTTCCTCCGTTAATTATTTGCTGTCTGGCACCCATGCCTCTGTGTTTTTATAGGGATTTACCATACCTTTTTTGTTATACCATGCCTGGGGTCTGCGGTAATCGGGATGATCCTTTACAAGCGAAGCATCAACGCTTTCGCTTTCACCCTCGTGCAGAAGTCTTCCCACAACAACAAGCCTTGTATCGATATCGCCGCCGAAATCGTAAATACAGGTTGAAAGGGTTATGATTTTATCGGTAGGCTCAAGTGAAACGCCTGTTTCATAGAGCATTCTCTGTTTCACCTGATTGATATAGCCAACCATATTCGCATCGCTCATATTGGGATAAATATAGTTGAACATATATCCGTTATCGTCTTTTCTCTGGGTTGACGACATAAACACGGCGCAGATTTTGTAAGTATGCTCACCGTAAAGGGTGCTGTATTTTATAATCGGATTCTCTATGAAATGCTGCATATCCCTGTAATCATAGAGCGAGCGGAATGCCTGCTTGGCAACGCCGCTTGATTTACCCGTTGTATGACCGTGAATAACCATATTCTTTGAAACGTTTTCACCGTTACTGCAGGTATGATGCAGATAGATATTGCCGTAGTTTTCGTTTGTTGTTTCGTAGGTGTAATCCTCGTAAAAATCGTACTTGAGGTATTTATCCTTCTGAGCCGTTTCGCTCTGAAGCACGGCAGTGTCAATCTCTGTGCCGGGGATTGAAAGCCAGCCCACAAGATTGTTGTTTACCGCATAGGCATTTTTAAGCTCTTCGCGGATTCCCTCGGGAAAAACAGTACCTTTAAAGTTGTTTGAAACAACCGAATCAATTTCTGTTTCTTTTGAATCAGCTGAAACACCGCCGCTGATAACGTAGCCCGCGGCTTTATTCTCGGCAGCAGACTGCTTGCCTGTTTCGCCCTTACCCGAAACGATGTTCATAACCGACAAAACCGCGAAAACGGCTGTTGTCAGACCCATAACCGCACAAAGCACGATTGAAGTTATCTTCTTTGCATTCATTTCTTCTGTCCCTTCTTTCTCTCGATATACAGTCTCACGAGATTGAGAGCCCGTGACGAATTAACGTATCTGTTATACTCTCTGTCATTTCTTCCCGTTTCTATCTTTTCGCAGACCTGAACACCGTCTGCATCAAGCGCAATATAACAAAGTCCGACGGGTTTGTTTGTGCCGTCGCTGTTGGGACCCGCAATTCCCGTAACGGAAATTCCGATATCGGCACCCGATACTCTGCGTATGCCCGCCGCCATTTCTCTTGCGGTTTCTTCGCTTACCGCTCCATGAGCGAGCAGAGTTTCGCGTTTGACTCCGAGGACTTTTTCTTTCACGTCGTTGGAATAGGTTATTGCTCCGTATTCAAAAACCGCGCTCGCACCCGAAATATCGGTTATTCTTTTGGGAATGTATCCCGCCGTACAGCTTTCTGCCGTTGCAAGAGTAAGCGAATTTTCCTTAAGAAGCTCAACCACTCTTTCTTCTATGCTTTCGCTGTCAATTCCGTAAACCTTTTCGCCGAGCCTTGAAACGATTTCGTCAATTACGGGAGCGCAAAGCTTTTCGGCTTCCTCTTTGTTTTCCGCTTTTGCGGTAACGCGCAGAAGAGCCTCGCCTTTTTTTGCATAGGGTGCAACGGTGGGATTTTCATTTTCGAGCAAATCCGCAACAAGCTCTGCCATCGCACTTTCGCCTATGCACATTGTTCTTACCGTATGCGAAACGATAATTCCGTCGGAATATTCCGCAAGGTAGGGCACAACGCTTTTCTGATACATCGGAGCCATTTCATAAGGCGGGCCCGGAAGAATAACGACGCATTTGCCGTTCTTTTTGAGTCCCAAACCGGGCGCGGTGCCGTTTTCGTTTTTGAAAACGTCGCCTCCGACGGGCACGTAAGCCTGCCTTAAGTTGTTTTCGGGCATAGCCATTCCTCTGCCCTCGAAATATTTTTTGATTCCGTCGGCAATCTCCCTGTTAAAAACAGTTCCGAAGCCCATAACCTCGCAGCAGACCTCTCTTGTTATGTCGTCTGCCGTAGGACCGAGACCTCCCGTTGCGATAACAATATCGCTTCGGTCAAGGGCGGTTTTAAGAGCCGCGGCAAGCCTTTCGGCGTTATCGCCAACGGTTGTGTGACGCAAAACGGATATGCCGATTTTTGCAAGCTCAACCGAAAGATATCTTGAATTTGTGTTGAGAATATCGCCGAGCAGAATTTCCGTGCCGACAGATAAAATTTCACAAACAGCCATCCGTTTGCCTCCTT
>JAZQKN010000045.1:0-8435 GCA_045542175.1 Acutalibacteraceae bacterium
TTAACGATGCTTATCTGAAAACGCTCAGAGTAACAGCAACAGAAGTTATAACAAGAAATCCCAATAATCCCAACAAACTTAATGTTGTCACACCCGTACCTCATACGCCACGAAGAAGAGCAATTACGGCACATCCTGTTCATAACAATCGTACTGTATCAAACACAACAGTTTCGACGCGCAGACCTGTGACTGCAATTTCCGAACCCGAAACATATCCGACACATACCGCACCAAGAAATTTAGGTGGCAGAATTCTTCTTTGGGGTCTGGGTATTGCAGCGGCGGTGTCTTCTGTTGTTTTTATGGCCATCAATATGTAATTTTATGCTGCTTGTTCCGATTTTGAAAAGTAATTCACAAAACGAGAACAAGCAGTTTTCGTTTTGTGTGTTTTTTCACATTTCATTAATTTACAGGTTTATAAAATAATGTCATAATTTGCTTGTAAGATCAGAAACGAGGACTTTGAAAAACACAACAGGAGGCGATCATATGACCGGTTTAAGAGAGGATTATTCAAGACGAGCTTATTCCTTTCACGATGACGATATTGATTTTGATGAGTTTGAATATGGAAAGAAGCCATCCGGCCAATCTTCAAAATCGTCAAAAGAATACAGCATCACCAAAGTCAACGCAGGGCTGAATCTGTATGCAGTCGCACTCAACAATCCTGCTTCTAATCTCGATATCAGAAAAATGGTTCAGCAGATGAACAAATATACCAACGAAACAATTGATGTCATCAGACTCTCAGCATCTGATATTCCCGAAAAGACCTCATCAAAAACGGTTAATTATAAAAATACGCAATGCCGTTTCATCTTTAATGAGGAGACCGTTTTATTGAACGAAATGAATGAAGCTGAACTCATAGTCGGAATTAAGCGTCCTGATAGTTACTATTATCTTGACGGAGAAGACGGCAGATATCCCGTTGTGCTTCTTTTCGCCGTTGATGATGCCACCTACAATATGTTTCAGACTTATGATCAGATTCTTGCCAAACATAACGCGCTGAAACATTATGCTAAACTCACTGTTTCACAGCGCAGTTTCTTCAAAAGACAATTCAACAGACCCAAAAAAACCGAAGCAAAAAACGATGAATCCATATATACTCCTATCCGTGACGAGAAAGCTTTAAGGATTTTATACGATACCTGCAGAGATACATACAGCGAGGCAACCAGGGCAAAGGCGAACCTGATTTTTTCTGAGTTGAAAAGCAGTTTCAGCAGCAGTGATAAGGTTAATCTTATCAATCAGCTCTCACATATACTCGGAATAGATACCCAGCTGCATCCTTACAGAAAGAAATCCTTTGACGAAATCATAGCCATAATGAATAAGCATATTTATGGTCTGGATGATTTCAAAGAAAGCTTCGCCGAATTTCTGTTGGCAATGCAGTTTTCCGACTGCTCGGACTTCGCGGCATTGCTTGTCGGTCCTCCGGGGGTTGGAAAAACAAGCATCGGGTCCGTAATTGCGGAGTGCTGCGATAAACCTTTTATTCATATTGATTGTTCCGGTGCCGATGTTATTGCTATGTCAGGTCTGGTAAAATCTTACAGCGGTGCAAAAGCAGGCAAGGTAATTGACGGTTTTTGGGAAATCGGAAGAGCTGACGCCGTCGTCTTATTTGATGAGATAGACAAGCTTTCGTTTACCAAGGAAGGCAATCCTTACAGTGTGTTTTTGAAAGCTCTCGGGCCTCAGAAGATGCTTCACGATGAGTATGTCGATGAAGACATTGACGTCAGCAGCACTGTCTTTATCTGCACGGCAAACGATATCAATGAAATTCCGGGATATATTGTTAACAGATTTGGTGACAACATTTTCTATCTCGACAAATACACTTTGGACGAAAAGGTTGCTATCGCAAAACACTACCTTTTATCTTCAATTTTGGAGAAACACAATATCAGTAAAGATGCTTTGACCTTCTCAGACGAAGCCCTTATGCTGATTGCCCGAGAATACTGTAGGGATGAAGGGATGCGCGAGATGCAAGGATATATAAAAAGTCTCATCAGAAAGGTTATCCGTATCTGGAGTGTAAACGGGGAGATAAGCTGCATTTTCGTTGACGAAGCCTTTGTCAGAACTCATCTTAAAAAAATGAAAACTCATAAGGAGGACTCACGCAAAATGGGCTTCTGATGGGTTTCATAAACGAGAAACATTACATAATTATAAGCAGGCTTTGCTGAAGGCGAATGTGTTTTCGGCAAAGCTTGTAAAAATGAATTACGGAAAGCTTCACAAAAACGAAACAGACAGTTTATGTTTTTGATGATTTTTCACGTTTTATTAGTTTTCTATATTATATAGAAATGTTATAATATATTTATAGAAAACAGGAGGTCATATTATGCAGAACTGGTTTGAAGAATGGGAAAGCACATACATTGACTACAAAGATGACTATCTTGAAAAAATTGAAGAGTCGGACAAGCTTGTTCGGCGTGCTTCCGTAACAAAAAAGCCCCGCGAAGTTGCCCGGGTAAGGAATCTTCGCTTCAAAGCTAACCAAGTTAAAAGATTCTATACTTCAGTCTGGAGACCGAAATCCAGCGGTGCGGAAGAAGAAGTAAAAGACCTTATCAGGATTTCACACACTCTCACGAATTACTATGTCGATACTCCCGACAAGCCTACCCATATTAAAAGAATTGAAGGCGAACACAACTATTATGCCTGGGCGGGACCTAAATGGAACAGATTCAAAAGAAGGTATACAAACCGCCATATCCGGCAGAAAAAAACTTTTGAACCCATTGCAAAAAGCAAAACTGTATTCAAGGAAAACGGTCCCCGCAGCTTTGATTAAAAAGGAAGTGTAAAAATGAGTAACATAAACAAGCTTTCACCTAAAACATATATTTTTCTTTCAATTTTCAGTGCACTTATTGCAATGATTATTTACCGTTCAACAATTTTTCGCTGTATTTTATTCAACACCTTTGCTGAATCCAAAGTAAAGCTTTGGGTTATATGGGGTGCTTGTCTTGTTGTTACATATCTTTTGACATTCAGACGCAGAAGAAATTATTTTTCGCTATTTACAAATACGGTTATTCCGTTCGGAATCTACTCGGCAATGGCTTACGACGATTCACATTATATCATTATCTCTGCAGTAAAAATCTCCATTCTTATTCTTTGCGGGCTTTATGGTCTGGCAATGATTATTGTAAGCAAAGTTCCCGATGATTTCGATAAGCTGTTGAAAATTTTAAAAATCAAAATACTCCACTTCTTGAGTGGAGCAAAAAGTATTGTTGCCGTTTGCTTTTCGGTTATACTTGTTTACATTTCATGTCTTTATGCCTTTGATTCCCCCTCTCTCATCCCTGCCGTAAAACCTGCCGCAGCAGTTGAAGAGAATAAGGCAGAATTTGTTGAAAAAAATATGCCCCTAATCTCTAAAATTGATGAGACCGAGTGGAAGAATCTCACGCTTGAAGAACGGTTGGACACCATGCAGATACTCGCAAATGTTGAAAAAGTGCAACTTGGAATCAGCCACGAGATCAACGTGCGTACTGATTCACTCGGCTTGGGAACATACGGCACTTATGATTTTAAAAAGCACGAAGTCACAATTAATACTCAGGTTCTTATGGATGATGATTCAACTGACGCAGTAACAACGCTCTGTCACGAATTACGGCATGCATTCCAGCATGATTCTGCCGATGCATTTTTATCGCTCGACGAAGAATATCAGCAACTTGCTATATTTGACGATATGCGAGATTTTTACGAAAATTTCGAAAACTATCAGAATGCGGAACGTGACGGTTTTGAAGAATATGAGAATCAGTCTGTTGAAGCAGACAGTCGTGAATACGGCGAAAAGCGAACCACTTTCTACTTTCAAAGAGTTGATAAATATTTTACCGATTTGGCATAAAGGAGAAGATTAATGATAATTAAAAGCAAAAAAGAGAAGTTCTATCTCGATAACAGAGAAATAATAACAATGTGTATCTTTGCCGTGTCGGTACTGGCTTTTTCTGTTCTCGGTTACCGATCGGCTTTTAACGAAAGAATCACAGAATATATCAACGTCAGTCACAGCTTTTGCACTTTATGGAACTGCTTATGTGTACCCGTAATTATGGTGACTGTTCCGTTTATTGTAAAAAACACCAGAAAAATGCTTATAACCATTATGTCGCTGAAGGTTACGGTTACCCTTATAAGTCTGCTGTTTGGAGCGAATCCCAACATTCATCTTCCTGTCTTTATGGACGATTGGGGTGTTCTGTTCTTTATTGCAATTGATATATTTATTGCTGTTACAGTTTATAACGAAAGAAACGAAAGAATGCTGATAAATGGTGCGGGTATGGTTGTTCTGGCTCTTATGGCTATTTCTCAGATTATAGGCTTTATCGAAGGAGCGTTTGTTCCGTATTACTTTTTCCGTTCTTTATCCGTCTTTCTCTTTTACCGTTCAATTTATTCTGTAATCCGCCATATTACGCCGAATTACAGATATCTCCCCAATTCGCACGAGATGAAATATATTGAAGCCAAAATAACAGAAATTAACGAGGAGGAATATACAGATGCTTGATTTATCAAAGGACTGGTTTGAGGTTGTGGACGAAAATGGGAACGTAACCAGACACGACATCCTTTTTTCGTTTGAAAGCGAAATTGACGATAATACCTACATTGTCCACACAGCAAACGAAAAGGGCGAAAACGGCAACGTGTTGGTTTATGCATCATATATCAACGAGGAAAAACACGGAAATAAGCTCATGAACGTTGACGATGATGCCGCATTCGGAACGATAGAGGGTATGTTGGTTACACTGACAGGAATTGTAAGGGGATATGCAGATGAAAGCTATATTTCTTGACTCAGATGCATACAAGCTGATTGAAATTATTGATGATTGAGGTGACCGTTTATGATTTACGTAACAGGCGATACGGATGGTGATATAAGTCGTTTTTCGGATGAATTTTTGCCGAATCAATCCGAGTGGACAGAAAACGATTATTTGATCATCTGCGGTGGTTTCGGATTTATCTTTCTGAACAATGAAAGAGAAAAGGAAAATCTTGATTTGCTGGAGCAGAAACCCTATATGATCCTTTGGATTGACGGGAATCATGAAAATTTCGCCGTTCTGTCTCAATATCCCGTTGAAGAGTGGAACGGCGGAAAAATTCACCGTATCCGCAGAAATATATTTCATCTTATGAGAGGTCAATGCTTCACTATTGAAGGTAAAAAGTTTTTCACAATGGGCGGTGCTTATTCAATTAACCGTGTCTGGCGTGAAAAAAATGTCAGCTATTGGGACGAAGAACTTCCATCAGACGAGGAGTATAAGGAGGCTTCTTCTACCATATTAGCAAATAACAATGAATTTGATTATATTATTACTCATACAGCTCCTAAACAAGTACTTTGGAGGTATAGTTATTTCCCCGGCCCCTATGATACGGAGCTTACGGTCTATCTGGACCGGGTACTGTATGAATGCGACTTCAAAAAATGGTTTTTCGGACATTTTCATCAAGACACTACCTTGTTTGGCGAAAAATTCAGAGCATTATATAATGATGTTGAAATAATAGGAGATGACACAGATGCTTAAAGAGAAAATTATGATAAATATCAAAAACGAGGAAGAAACCGAGTTTGCTTTAAAGAAATTTATTCAGTGTCACGAAAAGGTCGAACTTTGGAGTGAATCGGAATCGGGTAAGCATATTCTTACCGTATTTGGCGGATCTTATGTTGTTTTTGAAAAATCTCCGGATGATGACGTGCGAAAAACACCGACCTGCAGATATGTCGGTTCAACCGCTATAGGACCCGAAGAAGATGACTGCATAGCTGATGACATTCTCTGGAAAGAGCCTGGCGGATGTGTTGTGATTATGATGCGAGACAGATACGAGCATTACCGCTGCGCGAGTGTCTGTGTTGTGTTTGATGATTATGCTTATGAATTCTCCGAGCGCAAATTCAAAACAAAGAACAATAACCCAAAATTCCTTAAAAGGAAAAATCTTGTCCGTTCTTATCTCGGCAAAACCGTTGAAATCCATATGGACAGACCTCTCGGCTATGTTCACGAGAAAGGAAAATACACTCTCACATACCCCATAAACTACGGATATCTTCCCGGAGTTATCGGCGGTGATGGTGAGGAGCTTGACGTTTATCTGCTGGGTGTTGATGAATCGGTAAACAAATTTACGGCAAAAATTATCGGTATCGTTCACAGGGAAAACGATACCGAAGATAAGCTTGTTGCAGCACCCGATGGAATGATTTTCACTAAAGAAGAAATCGCAAAGCAGGTTGACTTTCAGGAAAAGTATTACGACTCGTTCATCGAAACCGCTGACTCATTTTTTGAATGCTCATTAAGGGACTGCTTTGTTGACAGAAAGCTCCCTGTCGAGCTTGAGCACTGTCTGCTCAACAAGCTTCTTTGTCATTGTGAATATGAAAAATTCAGATTTCCGTCATGGAAAGAATTTGACAGTCTCGATGAGTTCAAGCCTTTCAGGGACAAACCCGATGACTATTATGACATAACAAGCCATCGCCCTGATTTTATATGCTCACCACGCACTCTTTTCCTTGCGTTGTGGAGGAGATACCTGCGAATGAATCCCAAGCTTTCGAACGATTTAAAAATCAACCTCAGGTTTTATTTCAGCAAGGGTAATCTTATGATGAAGGTAGAGAGCATTGAAGAAGAGGTGAATCAGGATGAAACCTGTTAATGCTACAATTGTAAATAATAAAGAAATGTCATTTTTGCTCGAAAGGCATATTCCGGAAACAATCCGTATCATTTTATTAAGTTGCTCAGACTCAAAAAAATATATTCTTGCCACAGACACCGTTGATTATATCGTATTTAAAAGATGTCGCTTTGATGAGAAGAAAAACGAAGGCGTTTTTGAATTTGTGTCTGCCGACCCGATAACAAGAATCGACAATTTCCGTATGATTAATAAATACGAATGGAAAGAAGAAAGCGGTTATGTTTCATTGTTTTACGGCGGGTCAGGAATGCTTTCAACAGGCTGTCGGGTTGTCTTCAATGAAGATCTCTTCGACAGAACGGAATGCGCTTTCGGATATCTTAAAAGCGTGAGCAAAAAGGTTCCGTTTAATGGCACCGACTTCAGATGCACAATTCGGAACCACACTCTTAATAAAGACATTCCGGATGAAATCAAGCAAATTCTTTTCAATTATCACAAGCGAACTTTTGAAAACGGAGTGTTCAGATTTTATAAATATTCTTCACTCGAACATAACGCAGCCGCTTTTCTTGATGCAAACAAAAATGAAAATGTATCATACGGTATAATTTTTAATCCCCGATTTCTGTATGATACGATCTGCGAGGCATATGGTGTTGATAAAAACAGTAATGCTGAGTTTAGCCTCGTTTTCAAATTTGATGACGGTTGCCTTTTGACATTGGAAACAAATGTGAAAGCAGGTAAATCAGGATGAATAAAACAATAATCGAGCATAAGTATGATGACCGCATTCGGAAACTTATAAAAATCAAGTTTGCAAGCTTTAAATACAAGCTTTATAACAACGATTACAAAGCTGAGTTCCTTGACGGATTAAAGGCTCCGCCGCCGCTTTATGATGATGTTGAGTGCTCGGAAAATGGCAGATACATAAAATGTCAGAGATCGGAAAAGGATGCCTTTTACAGCTGGTTTGTTCCTGCGAAAGAAAAAGATATGCCTCTTCTGGTTGTGATTCCCGGCTATGAGGCGAGACTGCGCACATATCCCGATATTTCAGATAAATTTAACCTGCTTTTCATTTCGCCGCTCGGCTACTCAACACCCCACGGTCTTGACATAAGCAAAGCACTCAACTACGGCACGGTGTGGCCTCTGATCCGAAACACTCTTTGCGGTTTTAAAGGCGGATATTCGGATTGGATTATGGATGCCATAACGGTCATCAGATTCATTGAAGACGAAAACCTTGCCGACACGGACAAACTGATTTTTGCAGGCACATCCAACGGCGGTGCAATGAGTCTGGTGCTCGCAAGCTATTATAGCGACAGGTGTCTTGCCGCTTGTGCGGACTTACCGTTTCTTATCGGATATTCAACCCACAGGCTTAACGATGTTATTTATGAGTTTCCTCCGCCGCCTAATATCCGTTTCAGACCGAGTGAAGCCAAGAAACGAATAGCACTCGCAGACCCCGAATGGCATGTATCGAGGCTGACCGTGCCCATTCTTATAACCTCATCTGACATAGATGAGGATTGCCCCGAAAAAGATATCAACAATCTGTTTTATCAGATTCAGTCCACACGAAAAACATATATAAAATATCGCAACAGACCTCACGGATATTCAAGCGAGTTCTTTGCCGATATGATGAATTT
>JAZQKN010000046.1:0-4601 GCA_045542175.1 Acutalibacteraceae bacterium
TTCTTAATTCAAGAATTTCTTTCTCATAATCTTTTATGTGCCGATAGCTTCGGGGCATAACAAAACCTCCTATGGTAGTTTCTTTAATTCTACCATAGGAGGCTCTTTTTTTCATTGTCCGTTTTTACTGGACCTGTTCAGTTGAACCTTCTTTTGTTTTTTATAAGATTAAATTCCTAATTTCCAGAGAGCGTTGAGGATTATTGCCCAGATGTCATAGAAGAATTCAAGAACTGTCCATACCTTTTCGGTGCTGATAACCGTAAATACCGATGATACAACGCCGTTGAATTTTTCGTTGAGATTATCCGAGAATGAAGCGTCTTCCGTGTTTTCAATTGCAAAGCTGTCAACTCTTACTGCTTCGCCGTCAATTACCTGATATGCGTTATAGTAGAGTCTGTCGCCGTCAACGGTGATTGATGAGAACATCGGATATTCGCTGTCGATTATTGCCTCTGCTCTGGGGAAGAGTTCATCTGTTGCTTCAACGTCCTTGGTTTTATAAACCTTAACACCTGAAGTTCCGCAAATTGAATAAACCGTTCCGTTGGGGTTGATTTTCATTTCGTAATCAAGACCGTTATAGGTAACGTTTTTCGTTCTGGTGGGAACAACCGCATTGGCATTAAGAACGTCAGTTCTCAGATAAACGTGGTCGTGACCCTGAAGAACAAGGTCAACGTCAAGTGAGGGGAGAAGAGCGCTGAGCTGGCTTCTCATACCTACAACCTCACCGTCATCATAGTGAGAGCCGTTGGAGTAAACCGCTTTATGAATTACAACGATTTTCCACTTTGCGTCGCTTGAAGAGATGTCGTTTCTGAGCCACTCAATCTGTGCATCGCTGAGCTTATCGTCTTCATCGTCGTTTGCGTTGATAACGGTGAAATGAGCACCGTTATAATCGTATGAATAGAACACGCCTGTTTCAAGATCCTGTTCGGGAACGTTGGGGAGCGTGAAATTGTTTGTGATTACCGAGCCTTCATCCTCGTGGTTGCCCGTTGTGGGCATAAAGGGAAGATTGAGAAGCTCATCTGTCGAATTGAAAAGATAATGCCAGTGTTTCATATTGGTGCCCATATCAACCTGGTCGCCTGCCGAAACAATGAATTTTCCGTCGGGGCAGGTTTCGGTTGCGGTTTCAACAACATTGGCAAAGGTATCATAGTGATCTTTTCTCTGCGACTGCGGGTCGGTCATATAGAAGAAGGTGAAAGCACTGTCATCACCGCTTGCAGTTTCAATTACGCCGGGCGCACTCCACCAGCCTTTTTCAGCATCACCGACTCTGTAACAATATTTTGTGCCGGGATTAAGATTTTCAAGCTTTATAACGTGCTGAACGTATTCCGTGGTGTAGGGCATAAGGGTAAGAATACCGAGGTCTGCACCGGGGTAACTTCTTTCAACGGTTTTGCTTGAAGCCTTAACCCTTGAATCGGTTGTGGGAACACCTGTGAAAACAGGATTTTCGCTGTAAGGAACAAGCTCGATGTCACTTGCGGTAAGGCTGTATTTTGTAAGCCAGGTGATATAAGCCTCGGTTGAAGAATCTTCGGCAAGGGTAACAACTATGTTTGAGGGTGATCTGTAATTATCCTTTGTAACCTCAACCTCAACGGGACCGCTGTATGTGAAGGTTGCAAACTGACCGCCGTCAACAGTGTTGGTGTCATAGAAAAATGAGCCTATCATCCATGATGCTGTTGCACCCCAGGATTCAAACTGACTGAAAGTGAGATATTCGTCAATAACAAGAGTGTTGAGGATTTCTTCGATTGAGCCGTATCCTTCAGGAATGATTGCAAGACCGAGAACGCTTGCGATAAGATTGGTAAAGCTGTTGTCGCCGCCGAGGAGAGTTTCAGTTATGCCCTGAAGAACGTTACCTAAAACTGCAAGTACCGTACCGTCGGGGAAAAGCTCACCGGGATTGAATTCGAGAGTGGCGAGAATTTCATCCTCAAGAAGATCGTGAAGAATGGTATCAACAAGGAAGTTGAAAAGATCTTCAAAAAGAACACCGCTGTCAAATTTTTCGAGAACGTCGTTTACGTAATCAAGGTCGCTCACGTCTTCGTTGCCCTGATAGTACGTAAGAAGAACTGTGGGAATAAATTCGCCGAGAGTACAGCCTTCGCCTGTGAGGGGATAGCCGAGCACTTCGTTGTTGAGAGTGCATGGATAATCGCTCACTTTAAACGCAAGAAGCTTATCAAGAATTACGTCGATTTTTGCAATTGTGCCTTCGGGGTCGTTAACGTAAGCTTCGTCAACCTGTGAAAGCAGGTCGTTTATAAATCCCATTGCGTTTGTGCTGACGGTGAGGATTTCCGTATCGCCGATTGCGAGACCGTTTGTACCGAGAGCATCAACAATGATTTTCTCAAGGTCAAGGTTTTTCGATACAAGGTAATCCGAAAGACCGCCTTCAGCTGAAATTTCTGCAAAAAGCTCGGTGATGAAGGGGTAAATAATGCCTGTAAGCAGGTCTTTGATTCCGCCTTCGCCGAAAGTTCTTCCGTATGAATAAGTTATTCTGAAGGGCTTTTCGTGAACGGTGCCGTCATCGGAAACAACGTTCTGATATTCGTCAACCTCTTTGGTTTCAACGTCCAGAGTGATTTCATCACCGTTGGTTGTGAAATCAACAATCTTATAATAGTTGGGGAAGCCTGTGAGGGTGGGAGTAAGAATATCGTAAACGGTTTCGCCGTTATCGGAAACGTGCGAAGCAACGTCGTTTGAGTGAAGATGACCTGTGAAAACGTAGTGCATACCTGCATCTGCATAGGTGTCTGCAATTCTTACCCAGTCCTTGACAACAAACGGAGCAAACGTAGCCTCTTCAATTTCCATATGGGGAATGAGGTTGTGATGCTGCATTGCAACAACGGTCTGACCGTTTTCTTCTGCGTCTTCGCATTCATCAACAATCCATTCAAGCAAATCGTCACCGATTACGCCTGCGGTTTCGTGCTCGTTTTCTTCGTCGGCACCGTTATCCTTGGTGTAAATACAGCTGTCGATTGCGATGAGCTTATAGTCGCCAAGGTCGATTGTGTAAGAAAGCATACCGCCCTTGTTACCCTGTGCGGGAGTGAAAACGCTGTCAGCTTCGGCATAACCGAAATCGTTATAGATTTCTCTGAACTGTTCGGGCGAAGTTTTTTCAGCGGGCTCTTCAAAGCCGTTTTCATAAGTCACCGCGTTGGAATTGTTGATATCGTGGTTGCCGGGAATAACGTAAACGGGAATGCCCGTTTTTTCTTCAAAATCGGCAAGCATTCCGGCAAGCTGTCTGTGGCTTTCAAGCTCACCGTCTTTTGTAAGGTCGCCGGGAATAAGAACGTAGGTAGCACCGTCCTCAACGGCATTGCGAAGAATGCCGTTGAGTGCGTTATTAACAAGAGAATTAACTTCGTTATACTCTTTGTGAGAATTCTTAACAAAGTTACTGTAGGTTTCGCTTTCGTGATTCTTGAGAGAATCAGCAAGCAAATGAATATCGGAAATCACGCCGAAACGGATTGTGGATTCCTCTGCAACGGCAAAGAACGGAACGCTTGCTGCAACAAGCACCGTAGCCATTACAACGCTCAGAAATTTGAGCCATAACTTTCTTTTTTTCATTCTTTTCCTGCTCCTTAGATATTCTTAAGAAGAGGACCGATACCCTTGATTGCGTTGGGAATGCCCTTAAGAATCATACGGATACCGCCCTTTTCACCGCTGAGCCATCTTACAAGACCTTCAGCCATCTGTTCGCTGAATACGCCGCCGCTCATGCTGATAAAATCGCGGAACGGAGTCTGGAGAGCGATAGCCTGTGCGAAGCCTGCGGGGATAAGAGTTGAGAGAAGCTTATAGAATCTCTTGCCGTTCTTTGTGTGGCTGCAGCTTTCGAAAGTATCAACAATTCCGAGCTTTCTGTCGGGATCGTATGTTGTGGGGGGAAGCTCTCTGCCGAGAACAGCAACAAACTGCTCTGCGGGAATATTCTGAACTTCGCCTGTGTAGTAAAGAGGAGCAACCTTTGAGTAATCGGGGATATCAACTGCGGGAGCAGTAACGTTAACGGTTGCGCTGAGCTTGATGTCGGCGCTTGAAGCACCTACAAGAATATCGAAGTCGCCGCTTTCAACGCACCAGTCGTTGATGTTTACGTTGTAGAAAGCGAAAGCTCTCTTTGAAAGAGCGATTGTGATTTCTTTTGCTTCGCCGGGCTCAAGCCATACTTTCTTGAAGCCTTTGAGCTCCTTAACGGGTCTGTAGATTGTGCTTTCCTTGTCAGCAACGTAGAGCTGAGCAATTTCATAGCCTGCAACTGCGCCTGTGTTCTTAACCTTGAATGAAACGGTGAGAGTTTCATCGTCGCTCATTGCGGTTTTGTCAAGCTTTAAATCTGAATATTCAAAAGTTGTGTATGAAAGACCGAAACCGAAGGGGAAACGAACCTTTCTTTCGATTTTATCGTAATATCTGTAGCCGATGTAAACGCTTTCGCGGTATTCAACGCTTGCGGGATTACCGGGGAAGTTATTCTTTGCGGGTGTGCAGTTGTAGCACATAGGATATGTTTCGGGAAGCTTACC
>JAZQKN010000047.1:0-12519 GCA_045542175.1 Acutalibacteraceae bacterium
CCCTACGAATTCTATCAGTACTGGAGAAATGTTGCCGATGCCGACGTACTCAAGTGCATCCGTATGCTCACTTTCCTTCCTCTTGAAGAAATCGATGCTATGGACAGTTGGGAAGGCAGTCAGCTTAATAAGGCAAAGGAAATCCTTGCTTACGAGCTTACAACTCTTGTTCACGGCAAGGAAGAAGCAGAAAAGGCACAGGCTGCCGCAAAGGCTCTCTTCGGCGGCGGTGCAGACCTGAGCAATATGCCCTCAACTGCTCTTGCTGATGAGGATTTCACAGACGGAGCTATCGATATTCTTTCAGTTCTTATCAAGACCGGCATCACCAAGTCAAGAGGCGAAGGCAGAAGACTTGTTGAACAGGGCGGTATTTCCGCTGACGATGTAAAGGTAACTGACTTTACAAAGACATTCACACAGGCAGAGCTTAAGGAAAAGGCTGTTATCATCAAAAAGGGTAAAAAGATTTTCCACAAGATCGAGGCATAAAATGGTGAAAGCTGAAGAAAGATATGCCGTTTTTATTGATATTGACGGTACGCTTATAGCCGATAAATACGTTGTACCTCAAAGAAACCTTGACGCAATTGCGGCGGCAAGGGCAAAGGGGCATATGGTGTTTATCAATACGGGCCGTTCGTGGGGAAATATCCCAGAAGAGCTGCGCAATCAGCTTGACGTTGACGGATATATCGTCGGCAGCGGCTCAATGATAACCGTCGGCGGCGAAACCGTTTTCAGAGCGGCTATCGGAAAGGATTTGCTCAAACGTCTTACCGAATATGCTTTTGAGCACCGCGAATTCTGGTATGTTTTTGAGGGGCTTAACAGAGTTTATGCCCTTTCAAACGAAATCAGAAAACGCGAAGATTTTCAGATTCCTCTCGAAAACGTTGAGGATTATAAGCTGATGAATACCGACGATGAAATTCAGGTTATCGCAGTGGGTGAAAAGATTCCCGAGGAATTCAAAGAAACTTTCAAGGATGAAATAACCGTTTTTCAGTTCAGCTATTATGCCGACCTTGTTATAAAAGGTCTGAATAAGGCGGTCGGAATACAGAAAGTTCTCGATAAAACGGGGATTAAAAAAGAGAACACAATTGCAATCGGTGACAGTAACAACGATTACGATATGATTAGATTTGCGGGAATCGGAGTTGCAATGGCGAACTCTCAGCAGAGAATAATCGACGTAGCCGATTACGTAACGGACAGCAATTATGATTGCGGCGTTGCAAAGGCAATTGAAAAGTTTTTGTTGTAAAATTAAAGGCACGGCGGAGAATTCTCCACCGTGCCTTTTTGCGTTTTTTACTGTGCATTGAACATTAAGATTATTGCTTTTTCGCCTTCGGGAAGATTGAGCTTCATACCCTCTTCCATAAGCTTTTTGCCTGTTGAAGTGTAAACCTTTTCGGGTTTATCTATATCACAGATATTATAGGTTTTTGAGGGGATAAGACCGTTGAACTTAACGGTATATTCCGTATCTTTTACTGCGGCTCTCTTATAGATAAGTGCCGTTCCCGCAAGAGCGTCTTCGGAAGAGAACTGCATGGCGTGCATTTTATCCTTATCAAAGCTGCCGAAATCAAGCGGATAATAATTGCCTGCCATAAGATCTCTCTGCTCGTTGTGGTAGCCGAACTCGGGGTGATTGTGTGAGAAGAAATCCATAAGCATAAGAGGCATAATGGCTGATCTTGACGAGTATTCGTTCGCCATATAGAGAGCGGAGCCCGATATGGGAAGCCAGAATGAAATGCCGTAGGTATGTGACTGGGTTGCTTCAAAAAGGTCTGTGTGATATGAGCAGTTATAGTCACTTCTCCAGAAAGGAATGCTTCTGTAAGTCATTTCAAGGTCAAGACGTTTGCCGCCCGAAGCGCAGTTGTCAATTATAAGACCGTCGATGTTTTCGCAAAGATAATCAAGGTATTTGTAAAGGTTTGTAATATAATGGTTTTCGCAGATACCTGTTCTGCCGCCATAGTATTCCCTGTCAGCCTTTTCCCAGAATTCAGCGGGTGCAAAGTTGAAATCCTGACGGTAAACGGTAACTCCGTTTTCCTTAAGAGAGTTGAGGATATATTCGCTGTAATAGGCAAGGGCTTCTTCGTTTGCAAGGTTCCACATAATGTTATCGTTGCCGTCAACAGAAATCAGCCATTCTTTGTGCTGTGAGCCGACGTTGTGGAACTGTGTGCCGGGATAAACTCTTTCGGGTTCATACCAGAGAACGTGACCGAGGCCCTTCTGTGCGGCATAAGCCGAAAGCTCTGAAATGCCGTTATCGTATCTTGATTTGTCAACCGTCCAGTTGCCGACTCCGTCGTACCAGCCTTCGTTATATTCGTACCAGCCGGCATCCATCCAGAAAGCGTCGGTGTTATCATAAACGGAAGCGTCAAGACTGTTGAGGATTTCGATAATTTCATCGGAAGTTCTTGTTGACGCGGGGCCCGCAACCTCCATAACGGTATAATAATTCTTTGAAACGCTTTCGGGATAAACGCTTTCCGTAACCCAATTTCTGAAAAGATTGAAGCCCTTAAGCGGATTGCTGTTGTCGTAAAAGCTTACCGAAACAAGAGGTGAACGGATTTCTTCGTTGGGGAGCAGATAAGCTTCAAGGTTTTCCTGCTTTACCGTTATGTTTGTTGCCGCTTTTCTTTCCGAGAAGGTTGCCGCCCACTGACCCGTCCAGCCAATGCCGAGAATCATATCGTAATTCTCGCCGCTGATATTGAAATAAGGCAAATAAGCTTCAGTAGGCTTGCCGTCGGTACCCGAAAACTTCTTTTCAATAAAGGATAAATTCTTTTTGATAAGCGAAAAATCGCTTGCGGCAGTGTCACTGCCCATTGAATAATAGAGCTCTGATTTTCCTGTTGAGAACGATGAATCAAGAGCATAGAAATCGCTGATTACTCCTGAGTTACCTGAGCTTGTGTTTTTGATGTAAACTGTCCATTGGCAGGTTGCTTTTTCTGCGAAAGCGGTTGCCTCAACCGTTACCTCGAGACCCTTATCTTTGTTTGTTAAAAGCAGATATTCAGTCTGTCCGCCTGAATATACCGAGCCGAATTCAGGTGATTCGCCGAATTTCTTATCCCATTCATCGGGGTTGAATTCTTCACCGTCAACTTTAAAAGTGAACGGATAATCACCGCTTTTTGAGAAATTTTCTTTGTACCAGTCAAGACAGAGCTTTTTCTCGGATTCGGTAAGCTTCATTTCTTCGGCGCTTATACTTGCGAACTGTATGTTTTTCTTGTACTGCATAGCTTTTATGTTTTCCTGATTAAATAAATAAATTCCGCTGCAACAAACGATAAAATAAATAATGGCAAGAATAACGTTAAGAATTTTATATTTGTTTTTTGCTCTGATAATGAAAGCGGTGAGAAGGAAAATTGCGGATAAGGCGAAAGTGACCGTGAAGGTTGTTATAACAACGTCATCGTTATCGGTACAGGCGGGGTTGACTTTTGCATTGACACCCCAGATCAAGCCGTGAAACAGTGCGTTACCCGCAAGGAACGTAATAAGTTTGCTTATCCAACCGGCTTTTTTGAATACGGTTTGTACGAACAGGGTTGCAAACCAGCCGAGGGCAATTCCCGAAAGTCCCGTGTACAGATGAACGTCGGGTCCGCTGTCTTTACCGTAGAATATGAACCAGAGCGAATATGCCGCATAAGCAAGCAAACCGACCAACACCGTGGTAACAACAGGCTCAATAATGGCTTTGTTTTTGATTTTTTTCATAGATTTCTACCACCTGAATACATAATGGGAATACTACTGAAACTAATATATCACAACCAAACGTATGAATCAATAATTTATATATGAATTTTATGTTGTATTTCTGACTCTTTCCATAGTATACTATAATTGTTTAGTATTCACATAAAGGAGTAAGCTTATGAAAGTTTCCGAAATGCCGTATGAGAGAATTACGGTTGAAGAATTTAAAGAACAAGTCCAAAAGATAATTACGAAAATAAAAAATGCAAAAAGTGCGGAAGATTTGAACGCGGCGAGGGATGAATATAATAAAATCAGTGAAGAGGCAGATACAGCCGCATCACTTGCAAATTGCCGTTTCACACTAAATACAAGAGATGAGTTTTACAATGCGGAAATGGATTATTACGATAACGCTATGCCGCTTTTCTCCGAAACAGAGAATGAATATAAAAAGGCAATGCTTGAATCGCCCTACAGAGAAGAGGCTGAAAAGCTGATAAATCCCAGAGTTTTCAAGGGCTTTGAGATGTCACTGAAAACTTTTTCACCCGAAGTTATTGAAGATTTGCAACAGGAAAACGCACTTGTTACAAAGTATTCAAAGTTTATGGGTGAGCTTGCGTTTGACTTTGAGGGTGAAAAAATGCCTCTTTCGGTTTTGAGAGGCAAGCTTGAAGATGACAGCAGAGACGTGCGCAGAAAAGCCGCAGAGGCTATCGGAAAAACAATGGAAGCAAATGCAGAAACTTTTGACGAAATCTTTGACAGCCTTGTTAAAATCCGTACGCAGATTGCCCGCAAGCTCGGCTATAAAAACTTTGTTGAGCTCGGCTATTACCGTATGGGCAGGGTAGATTACGATGAAAAAATGGTTGCCGAATTCCGCAAGAGCGTTGAAACCGATATCGTACCCGTTGTTGCAAAGCTTAAAGAGAGCATAAGAAACCGTCTCGGACTTGACAAGATTATGTATTATGACGACGCAATCAGCGTTACGGGCGAAATGCCCAGACCCGTTATTGGCACGGAAGAAATCTTCAAAAACGCACTTGAAATGTATAATTCCATGAAGCCTGAAATCGGCGGTTTTATGAAGAGAATGCTTGATGCCGAAGCCTTTGACGTTGAAGCCCGCGACGGTAAATTCGGCGGCGGATACTGCACAACATTTGCAAAATACAAGCAGCCGTTTATCCTTGCAAATTTCAACGGTACAAGCGGAGACATTGACGTTATCACCCACGAATTCGGTCACGCCCTTGCGGCAGATTATATGTTTAAATTTGCCGAGCCCGATTATCCGACGGGTATGGAAACCCATGAATGCCATTCAATGAGTATGGAGTTTCTCTGCCACAAATGGATGAATGATTTCTTTGGAAATAACGCAGAAAAATACCGTTACTGCCATATCGTGAGTGCTCTTTCGTTTATTCCCTACGGCGTGATTGTTGATGAATTCCAGCATATAGTTTACGAAAAGCCTGACCTTACTCCCGAAGAGAGAAAGGCGGAATACCTGAAGCTTGAAGAAAAATACAGACCGTATCTTTCTTTCAGCGGTATTCCTTATCTTGAAAAGGGTACAAGATGGCAGTATCAGATGCATATTTACGAAAGCCCGTTTTACTATATCGACTATTGCCTTGCGCAGTGCGTAGCTTTCGGATTCCTTTGTCTTTCAAGAGAAGATTTTGAGTCTTCGCTCGAAAAATACGTTGATTTTCTTAAATCGACAGGCGCCGTTTCCTTCTCACAGCTTGTAGAAAATGCGGGAATGGTTTCACCTTTCAAATCAGGGTCGCTCAAAGAAACCGCAAAGGGAATTTCCAAGGTTATTGAGGGCCTTGAAAAAGAAATATAGAGGATTTGCACTATTTCTGACTTAAATATTATTATTTTGTAAATAAATCAATAAAAATTTAAGGTTTTTGAAAATTTTTCTTGTTTTTTCAAATAATCCGTGGTAATATTAATCTGTCTAATTCTGAGATACAGGATAAAATAAAAACCTTAGGGGGTTAATAAAATGGCATTTGAAATTGATAACGATTTTGAAAGTGCAGTCCAGATAAAAGTAATCGGTGTTGGCGGCGGCGGTGGAAACGCTGTTAACAGAATGATCACTTCAGGTGTTCTCGGTGCTGAATTCATCGCAGTTAATACCGATAAGCAGGTACTTGTTCATTCAAAGGCAACTCACAAAATTCAGATTGGCGAAAAGTCAACTCACGGCCAGGGTGCAGGCGGTAAGCCTGAGGTTGGTGCAAAGGCTGCTGAAGAAAGCAGAGACAGCATCGCTGACGCACTCAAGGGCACAGATATGGTATTCATCACAGCCGGTATGGGCGGCGGTACAGGTACAGGTGCAGCTCCCGTTATTGCTTCGGTAGCTAAAGAAATGGGCTGCCTTACAATCGGCGTTGTTACAAAGCCTTTCAAGTTTGAAGGCCGCAGAAGAATGCTTCAGGCTCAGTCAGGCATCGAAAAGCTTGCAGAGTCAGTTGACAGCCTTATTGTTATTCCCAACGACAGACTCCGTGCACTTGACGAGAAGAAAAAGACAATCGCAGAAGCTTTTGCAGAAGCTGACGAAGTTCTTCTTCAGGGTGTTAAGAGCATTTCAGAGCTCATCAAGATTCCCGGCTTCATCAACCTTGACTTCGCTGACGTTACCAGCGTAATGAAGGATGCAGGCCTTGCTCACATGGGCGTAGGCAGAGCAAAGGGCAAGGATAAGGCAGAATGCTCAGCAAATGCAGCAGTTTCAAGTCCTCTTCTTGAAACATCAATCGCAGGTGCAAAGGGTGTTATCATCAGCACCACAGCATCTGATGACGTTGACCTTGAAGACGTTGAAAACGCAGCAGAAATCATCACAGAAAAGGCTCACGAAGATGCAAACATCACTTGGGGTATTGCATTTGATCCCGATCTTGATGACGAAATGGTTGTTACAGTTATCGCAACAGGTTTCGATTCAGCAGCAAAGGAAGCAGAAAAGGTTAATCCTTTCCTTGCAGCAGCTAAGCCCGCTCCCGCTCCCATTCAGGCAGAGCCCGTAGCAGCAGCACCCCAGAGACCCGTTGTTTCATCAGGTCCCAGCATTCCCAGCTTCGGTGCATCGGCAGCTCCCGTAAGCGAGCCCGTATCATCTGTTTCATCAGTTGACGAAGCACCCAAGGCAAGCGAAAGCTTTGAAGATGATCAGTTTTATATTATGATAAACGATATCATCAAGGGTAAGGACAATAAATAATTAAAAGGATAAGCCGTCAGTTCATTTGAACTGACGGCTTTTTTTATATCATTTTATTTTTTGCTTTGTTGACCTCTTCAATAAAAATTCTGTCAAGGTCGGTGAGGTTATAACCGTTTCGGTAAATCAGGATATCTTTATATACCTTTGTGTTATCGGTACATTTTCTCTGAACGAGGTTATATTTTCTTAAAAGATAGTCGGGGATGGGTGAAACCCACATAAAGGTTGAGGGCACCTTTTCAAGAAGGTCAAACTGGCTTCCTCTTTCAAAAACGAAAATATGCTTGTCAACTGCTTCTGAAAGCTCCGCTCTTTTAACGTCGATAAGCGGAAGCGAGGGCACGTAGGGATCTGCGTGGCAGATTTCGATATAATCCGAAAGGTCGCTGAGCTGAATGTTTTCTTTCTGTGCGAGAGGGTTGTCTCTGGACATAGCAAGAACGTATGAAAATTCTGTTATTGTTTCGTGGGAGAGCTTTTTGTCATAGAACAAAGTATTGAAATACTTTTCAAAGGTTGACTGATAGCGGATAATACCGAGATTATATTCTTCTTTTACGATGTTATTGATTGTTCGCATTGAGTTAGTTTCTTTGTAGAAAATTTCTGCAGAGAAGCTTGTATCAATGCTTGCGGCAAAAGCTGAAAATGCCTGCGAAATATAGCTTGCTCGCGGCACGCAAACGGAAAACCTCTGCTTGAGGTTTTTGCCCTTGCGGTAGATTTCTTCAACCTCTTCAACCTGAGCGATAATGCGTTTTGCATACTGCAAAAATTCTTCACCTTCAGGCGTTACGGTAATACCCTTGCTTGTTCTTTTGAAAATAATAATTCCGAGAGATTCTTCAAGCTCTTTGATTGCGCGGCTGAGGTTTGGTTGAGCCATATAAAGGTTTTCGGCAGCCTTACTTATTGATTTTGTTCTGGCAATTTCAACCGCGTATTTCAGATGGATAATATTCATTTTCAGCCTCCGAAACAATATTATAGTATAATTATATTGTTTGTTTTTGAATTAGTCAATAGAATAAAGAATAAAAAACTCCTCTGCCGTCAGACAGAGGAGTTGATTTTAAAATATTTTAAGGATAATTTTGAAGAACGTTGTAACGTTGTAAACGAAGGTTTCAAGGAAATCGCGGATTGCGTTCAGAACGTTTGCTGATCTGGTTTCGCGGGAAATTGTGCCGTAACCGGGAAGGATTCCGTTGTTATCGTCAACGCCGTCATGGTCTTCGGTGAAGTCGTAAAGTAAGGGTGAAACTGCGGCAAGAAGGAGATATTCAACGGGAGTAACCGCGCCGAAAACCTCTGTGCCGAGCTTTGTGAGACCTGTGGCAATACCGTCTGTGCCGAAATGCTGAAGAAGCATATTTGCAAGAAGAAGGAGAGTTTCGTCGGTAATGTTTGCAAGGTCGTCACGGAGAACAAGCGCAACAAGGCGAAGGAAGATGGTAACTTCCGTTCCTTCAAGCTTATAGTTTTCACTGCCTGCGTAGTGAGCGCTGACAAGCTCTGTTGCAACGTCCCAACCGTTTTCGTATGAGCTGTCGGGAATTTCGAGGTTATATTCTGCAGCGAGTTCCTGAATTGAGCCTTCGCCGTAGAGGGGCTCGTTGAGAATTTTAAGAAGACCGCTTACTGCAGTATTAACAAGATTATAGAAGGGCTGACCTTCTTCAATGCCGATCTGCTTCATTGAAAGTGAACGTTCAAGTCGGTATTCAACACCTGCCTTGAGGTAACCCTTGGCATAATCGTTCATACCTGCGTTCATAAGGTCTGCGTGCTCCTGAGTAAGACCGGGAGTTACTGCAAGAAGAGCGTCTGTGTCAATCTTTTCAATTGTTCTTACTTCATACTTGATTTCTTCAGCGGTTATGCTGAATTTTCTGTACTGAAGGGGATACATTGTAAGAGACGTTGTTGCAAAGTCATAGATAACGTTGCCTGAGGGTGTTGTGAACGTTGCGGCGTCGCTGCAATGCTCGTGGCCTGTGAAAACAAGCTTGATGCCCCAATCGGCAAATTTTGTTGCTGTTGTGTAATGCTTTCTTACGATGAAATCGTGGCTTAAAATTCTCTGTAAGGGAAGGTGGTCAAGAAGGTTGTGGTGCATCATAAGAATGGGATGCTTGCCGTCAGCCTTTGCTTTTTCGGTCTGCTTCTTAACCCACTCAACCTTATCGTTAGTAAGACCGTCTTCGGTTGATTTTGAGGGGTCTGTGCTGTCAAGAGCGATGAGTCTGTATTCATCGTTGAGGTCAACGGTATATGAAGCGCCGTTAACGGTGAGAGCTTCTGCGTAGCCGAAATCGTGATATATGCTCAGGAAATCGTCAAGCTCAACCTCGCAGTTTACACCGTAATCGTGGTTACCGGGAATAACGTAGATGGGCTTGCCTGATTTTTCTTCAAATGCCTTGAATTTTGCCGCCATATCGGTATGCTGCTCAACGATTACCTTGCCGTCATTAACAATATCACCGGGGATGAGAACAAATTCGCAGTTTTCGTCTGCGGCACACTGATTGAGAAATTCGTCAATGATAAAGCTGCTTTCGTTTTCCATTGCGGCTCTGCGGTTGGCGTACCAGTAAATCTCGTGGTCGATATCGTGGTCGAGCTCATCGGTGGGGCAAACGTAATGGAGGTCTGAAGCAACTGCGAAGTTAAGAACTTCGGCAACTGATTCTTCGACGCTGTTTTCTAAAGCTCCCTGCGAAAAAGCGTTGTTTGCGGGTGAGCAAGCGGTCAGAAGAAGAACCGATGTAAGAATTAAACTGAGTATTTTTTTCATTTTTACACCTCTTACAAAAAATATACGAAAATTATAACATAATATAAAATCAGTTTCAAGTGCTTTTTATCTTCGGCGGTGCTGTGTTCTATTGACAAAATTATTGGTTTTGCTATAATTTTATTTGTAATTCAGGTAAAAGAAAAAAAGAAAAATCCCTTAGTTCAAAGGAGAGATATTAATGAAGAAAACTAATAAGTTTTTATGCTTGCTGCTTGCACTTTCGCTTGTGTTTACGAGCGTGAATTTCTTTGCTTATGCGACGGAAAGCGAAAAGAATTATTACTATATCGATTCAGTAAACGGTGACGATGCAAACAGCGGCACCGATATTGACAGCCCCGTAAAAACGATTGCGGGTCTTAAAAATCTTGTGATAAAAGCAGGTACGCATTTTCTTTTCAGAAACGGCGGCGAATATGAGTGCACTGCAACGCTTACCTGCAACGGAACAAAGGATAATCCGATTGTTATTTCCTCCTACGGCGAGGGTGAAAAGGCTATGCTTTATACCAACGAAAAAGCTGATGTTTTACGCCTTTTCGATTGTTCTTACGTTACGGTTTCAAACCTGCATATAAAAGCTCCCAACGGCGGCGGAATCTGGATTGACACTTACAATCAGACCAGTGAAGGCATTGTAATTGACAACGTTTATTTCACAGATATGCAGAATTATAAAGTAACCAGCCGCGATGATTTCTCAAACGGTGCGGCAGCTGCAAGAGCGGCGGTAATGGTAAAAGGTCTGCCTGCAAAATCAAGATATGCCGTCAATGACCTTACAATTACAAACTGCGAGGTTTATAACTGTGCTAACGGTTTTATGATATGGGGTTCATGGAATGAACAGCAGGCACCCTGGTGCGAGGAAGACGAAATCGACCCCGTTTTCAACGAGGGCTTGCTTATTGAAGACTGCTATTTTCACGAAATGGATGCAGAGGCGGTAGTTATCGGTATATGTGACGGTGCTCTTGTTACAAACTGCCGTGCAATCAACTGCTGTCAGGGTGTCGGCACAGACGAAAACGGCGAAATCCTTTATTTTACAGCCGCAATGTGGTTCTGGGGCAGCGAAAACAGCACGATTCAGTACTGTGAAATCGCAGGTCAGAAAAACTTCGGCGACGGTATGTCGATTGACTTTGACTCTCATTCAAACAACTGCACCTATCAGTATATCTATTCGCACGATAACACAAGATTTATGTGCAACAACGCAAATTACAGCGGTCAGTATAACAACACGGTGAGATACTGCCTTTCCGTAAACGACGGTCCTTACAGAAACAAAACAAGCCCTCCCGCGGGTGAATACGGCTTCAAATTCTATAACAACACAATCATAAACTGCGGTGAATTCCAGATTACCCATCTTTACGATTCTCTGTTTGTGAATAACATCATCATTCCGATGGACGGCTATAAAGTTTATTACGAAAATGACCAGATTCTTGAGTCCAACACAATTTACTCAAACAACTGTTACTATAACTGTCCCAACCCCTGGTTTGATGCATTTTCAAAGAATACTCTTCCCGGCTTTGCGGGCGGAGAAGGTATTGAGGCTTATATGCTTGCCGCAAACTCGCCTTTGATCGGCTGCGGCTATGAGATTGAAGATGACCTTACAGAGGATTTCTTCGGTAACGAAATAACAAGCGCAAACATCGGCTGCTATGCGGCAGGCGGTGAGGACGTTGAGGCTGAAAGAGAGAACTTTATTGAAAAGATCATAAGATTTTTCCGCCAGCTTTATTACATCGTAATCGTCGAAATAAATAAACTTATTGCAGAATTTTAACAGAGGTATCTATATGGCTACGTATAAAAACAGAATCGATTTACATATGCACACGTCAAGCTCGTTTGACGGTAATTATTCTGCCGCAATGATGTGTGAATCGGCAATTGAAAACGGTCTTGCAACCATTGCGATTACCGACCATTTTGACGTTGATTTTTTTGAAAGACACAATCTTGATTTCCGTCAGAAGAGCAGCTATGAGGATATTTGCTCGGTAAGAGAAGTTCTTTCCGATAAAATCAGAATCCTCAGAGGCATTGAGATGGGTCAGCCCATCTACGACCTTGCGCTGACAGAGAAATCGCTTGAAAGATACGAATACGATTTCGTTATCGGCTCGATTCACAACCCCAGAAATCAGCCCGACTACGGCGATTTTGACTATGCCGCACTTTCACAGAGCGAAATCTATTCAATGCTTGATAACTATTTTGAAGAAGAGCTTATGCTTGCAAAATGGAACGGCTTTGATACCTTTGCACATCTCACTTACCCTATGAGATATATCGTTCAGGCGGGCAGAAAGGATATTGAGCTTGCCCGCTATGACGACGTAACAGATCAGATTTTCAGAGTGCTTGCAACAAACGGCAAGGCACTTGAAATCAACACAAGCGGTCTGCGTCAGCCCATCGGTAAAACAATGCCAACCGAAAATTACGTTAAACGTTTCAAAGACCTTGGCGGCGAATTCCTGACTCTCGGCTCGGATGCACATTTTATTGAGCACGTCGGAGCGGGAATCGATGAGGGTTACGCTATCGCCGAAAGATGCGGATTCAAATACGTAACGTATTTCAAAAACCGCAAACCCGTTCAGGTTAAAATTGAAAAATAACAGAAAAAAGCTGCCAAAGCGTATTGCCTTGGCAGGTTAATTTTTTA
>JAZQKN010000048.1:0-31800 GCA_045542175.1 Acutalibacteraceae bacterium
GGAATCATTGCGGTAGCAACAGAAACAACCATCTTGGGTGAAATATCCATGTAATCAACACGGGTGTTGTCGATTTCAAGGAATTCGTCTCTGTGTCTTGCAGTGATTTTGGGTCTTACGAAGCAGTTGTTTTCATCGAGAGGCTCGTTAGCCTGAGCAACGATGAATTCGTCTTCGCTGTCTGCCGTCATATATTCAACTTCATCAAGAACTCTGCCTGTAGCTTTGTCAATCTTTCTGTAGGGAGCTTCGATAAAGCCGTATTCGTTGATTCTTGCGAATGTTGCAAGGTAGGAGATAAGACCGATGTTGGGACCTTCAGGAGTTTCGATGGGGCACATTCTGCCGTAGTGTGAGTAGTGAACGTCACGAACTTCGAAACCTGCTCTGTCTCGTGAAAGACCACCGGGGCCGAGGGCTGAAAGTCGGCGCTTGTGGGTGAGCTCTGCAAGGGGGTTGGTCTGATCCATGAACTGTGAAAGAGGTGATGAACCGAAGAACTCTCTGATTGCCACCATAACGGGACGGATATTGATGAGAGTCTGAGGTGTGATCTTATCCTCGTCTTCCTGAGCCTGGATAGCCATTCTTTCACGAACAACTCTTTCCATTCTTGCAAGACCGATTCTGAACTGATTCTGAAGAAGTTCGCCTACGCAGCGGATTCTTCTGTTGCCCAGATGGTCGATATCATCAACTGTACCTACGCGCTTAGTAAGACAGTTGACGTAGTTAACTGATGAGAAAATATCATCAACAATGATGTGCTTGGGAATAAGGTCGTCGCAACGCTCTGTCATTTCGGCAAGGAGTGCTTCCTTATCGTCGCCGCACTTTTCGATAACTTCGTGAAGTACCGAATAACGTACCTTTTCGTTGATACCTGCAGCGTCAAGTTCTTCCTTTGTGATGCTGTCGGGAAGAAGAGCTGAAGCGTCAACCATGCCGTTTGAAATAACGAAGAGTTCACTGCCGTCTTCACAGGCAACAACAACCTTCATTACGCCGGCACGTTCGATTTCAAGTGCCTTTTCCTTGGTGATGATTTCACCGGGCTCAGCAATAAGCTCACCTGTGTATTCTGAAATAACAGGCTGTGCAACCTTGCAGCCGGGAAGTCTGTTGAGCATTGAAAGCTTCTTGTTATATTTATATCTGCCGACTCTTGAGATATCGTATCTGTGGGGGTCGAAGAACAAATTGTCAATATGCTGCTGTGCTGATTCAAGAGTAACGGGTTCGCCGGGACGGAGTTTCTTGAAAACTTCCATAAGGGCTTCTTCGGTATTCTTGGTTTCGTCCTTCTCGAGAGTAGCCTCAAGCTTGTTATCTTCACCGAAGAAACGGCGGATATCATCATTTGAGCTTAAGCCGAGAGCACGGATAAACGCAGTGATGTAAATTTTTCTGTTCTTGTCTATGCGGACATAGAAAATATCGTTAGCATCGGTTTCATATTCAAGCCATGCACCTCTGTTGGGGTTGATTGTGCTTGTGTAAAGCTCGATACCTGTCTTGTCGTGTGTCATTCCGTAATAAACACCCGGGGAACGAACGAGCTGAGAAACAATAACTCTCTCTGCGCCGTTGATAACGAATGTTCCGCTGTCGGTCATTATCGGGAAATCGCCCATAAACACTTCGGATTCCTTGATGACGCCGGTTTCCTTGTTTGTGAGGCGAACCGTAACTCTCATGGGTGCAGCGTAAGTTGTGTCTCTTTCCTTGCACTCACGAACCGAATACTTGGGCTTGTCATCCATGCGGTAATCAACGAAACTGAGCACCCAGTTACCTGTGTAGTCTGTGATATCAGCCATATCACGGAAAACCTCTTTAAGGCCTGTTTCGATGAACCACTGATAAGATGCTTTCTGAATCTCAATGAGGTTGGGCATATCCATTACTTCATTGATTTTTCCGAAGCTCATACGAGTTCTGCTGCCGCGTTTAACGGGATTAACATTCAGCATTAGGATTAATCACTCCGTTCTTTAATCTTCCATCCCCTGATGGAGGGTATTTGCTTTATATCTACCCTTATAATTTAAATAAATTAAGCGCAAAATTTACTTAAATTATAGGGTATTAATTTCCATTATAAAGCAGTATAAAAGTTTACACAAAACCTGTCAAAATGTCAACTATTATTTTAATTAAAAATCACTTAAAAAATAAGTTTGTGCATTCATACGAAATTTTACTGTTTTTCAAAAAATTTTTTGGTGATAATTTTCTCCGCTTTGTTTATTATTGACAAAAGAAAATGCTTCCATTCGCATTGCTGCAAAAAGAAGCATTATATATATAATATTGTTTAAAATTTTAAAGGAATAAAGTTTTTTTCAGCACCCGCACAAGCCGTATTTTTCTTGCACAAAGAGTATATATCCCCCGCTCTGCACTCGATTTCAAATACTCTTTCCGCTGTTTTATCCATATCGGATACGTCCGCCGTTTTTACCATAACGGGCAGTTTCGCAGTCTCTTTTGCCGCTTTCAGGAGCTCCGCTCCCTTGCCGTTAAAACCGAGAATTCTGATATACGGCACGGGTTTTGCAAGGTCTTCTGCGGTAATTCCGATTGCGGTATTCACAACTATTCTGCGTATTCTTGCGTGGGTATATCTCTTGGTTTTTGCCGCAGAATAAAGCTCTTCAAGGGTTGGGGCCTGCTTTGCGGCTGCCATAATTCTGTTTTCAACCCCCTCGCTCACGTCAGGAGATTTTGCGATTTCTTCGGCAGTCGCCATACGCATCTTATAAAGAACTGCCGTTTCAAATTTACTCAAATCGGTCAACGCGTCGCCGTTATTCAAAGATTCCCGATAGTATTTGAACGCATTTCCGGGCACAAGATTTTCCCATTCTTTGCCTTCGGAAATAAGCTCTCTTATATATGAAGCCGATGCTACCGTGCCGAAAACTCCGCTCTCTCCGTGACCCGCACCAACTCTGCCAAAGGTAACAGGATTTATTTTACTGCCGATTCTTTCAAGCGCCGCAACGTACTCAACACCGAGAATATTATTCGGCTGACGGATTATCTCTGCACTTTCGGGCGAAATCATCTTAAGTGCGTTTTCCCTTGCCGAGGCAAAGGTTATGCCTTTGGCAAGCTCGGGAGCTATATATTCACTCAGTTTTTCAGAATAGACGTTCTTTGCCGCAATACGGATTTTTTCAGCATCTCCGCATTCGCTGCCGAAAACAATCTCGTCAACAATACCCAGTGAATCAAGAATCGAAACACCCGCCCTTGCAAAGCTCTGTGCACCTGAAACAGCGTAAACCGCGGGCAACTGAATTACAAGGTCAACGCCGCAGCTCAGCGCCGCACACGTTCTGACGGAATAATCAAAAATCGCAGGCTCGCCGCGTTGCACAAAGTTTCCGCTCATAACCGCAACGATATGCGTAGCCCCCGCCGCACGCGCTTTTTCGATCAGCGCAGCGTGGCCGTTATGAAACGGATTATATTCAGCTATAATTCCCGCAACCTTCATTTTTTCACCTTTAAAAATTCTTTTAACGAACACTTGAAAAATGTTTCCTGTAAGTATATAATATAATAGTTAACGGCTTAAATCAAGCTAATTATTCACGATTTGGAGTGTTAAAATGAAAGTTCTTGTAATTAACTGCGGTAGTTCATCACTCAAGTATCAGCTTTTTGATATGGACACCGAATCAATGATCGCAAAAGGTAACTGCGAAAGAATCGGCGTTGACGGTAAAATCGGCGGCTCAACCGCAGACGGACGCAAATTTGAATATGAGGTAGAATTCAAAAACCACACAGAAGCATTCCTTGAGGTTAAGAAAGTTCTTACCGAAGGCGATGCAAAGGTTATCGACAGCCTTTCAGAAATTTCAGCTATCGGCCACAGAATCGTTCAGGGCGGTGCTCTCTTTAACGAAAGCGTACTCGTAACAGACGAAGTTGTTGAAGGCATCAGAAGCCTTTGCGACCTCGCTCCCCTTCACAACCCCGCACACATTCAGGGTATTGAAGCTTGCCGCAGCGTATTCGGCACAGATCTTCCTCAGGTTGTTGTTTTCGATAACGCTTTCCACTCAACAATGCCCCCCGAAGCTTATATTTTCCCCGTACCTTATGAATATTACGAAAAATATCAGATCCGCCGCTACGGTTTCCACGGCACATCTCACCGTTTCGTAAGTGCACGCTGTGCAGAAGTTATGGGTAAGAATATCGAAGACCTTAAAATCGTTACCTGCCACCTCGGCAACGGCTCATCAATCACAGCCGTTAAGGGCGGCAAGTGCATTGACACAAGCATGGGTCTTACTCCCCTTGACGGTTTCATTATGGGTACACGCTGCGGTGCAGTTGACCCCTCGGTTATCACCTACCTTCAGCAGAAGGAAGGCTGGACCCCCGCTGAAACCGACACCATCCTCAACAAGAAGTCAGGTGTTCTCGGTATTTCAGGCGTAGGCAGTGACGACAGAGACGTTTCCGCTGCAGAAGCAAACGGCAACGAAAGAGCTCACCTTGCAAGAAGCATTCAGAAGTATCAGGTTCGCAAACTTATCGGCAGCTATGTTGCAGCTATGGACGGTGTTGACGCTATCGTATTCACAGGCGGTATCGGTGAAAACACACTCGACCTTCGTGCAGACGTTTGCAAAAACCTCAGCTACCTCGGCGTAGAGCTTGACGAAGCAGCAAACGAAGTTATGAGAAGAGGCAAGGAAGGCGAAATTTCAACCGCAAACTCAAAGGTTAAGGTTTATGTTCTTCCCACCAACGAAGAGCTTGTTATCGCAAGAGATACAAAGGCAATCGTTGAGGCTATGTAATCAAACAAAAAAACGGAGCATCAATGGCGATGCTCCGTTTTATTTTATACTATATTCCTTACCACACCGAAAACCAGAAGAATTATTATCATAACAACCATTATGGCGTCTTCCCATTTTGGGGTTGTGTTTTTGCCTGTAACAATATATCTCTTCAATCCCCTGCCAAAAAGCACAATACCGACCGGCAACATACACATAACAACAGGGTTATATGACCACGCCGCTCTGAAATCAAGCATAACAAGACTTGTGCACATTCTTGTCATTCCGCAACCGGGACACAGAAAACCCGTAACAAGCCTTATGGGACAAGGCACACCTATACCCGTAAGCTTAAAGAAAACAGCATAGGCACAGCCCATAGCAATAAGGACTGTGCTTATTTTTATTACTTTTATGACACGCTGCTTCATCAATATGCCGCAACCCTGTTAAGCTGGTCCTGAATAAGATAGTATGACACTAAGCTGAGACCGAAAAGGGCAAGAACAAGATAAATAATTGATGTGCTTGTATCGGTCGCTTCACCGTTAAAACGTTTGATCACGTTAACCTTTTCACCTGCTTTATAAAGCCAGACGTATGAATATATGCCGCAGGTAATAAGGCTGAGAAGAAATACGGTTATGCCGCTTGATTCATCCTTTGACTGCGTTGCTGTGTTAAGGTCATCAACAAGATTTATCATCCATATAATACCGTAAATGCCGCAAGTAACGATTGTCAGAATAATACACGTAGCAATACTGCGTTTGTTTATAGGCGCACGGTAACCGCCCACAGGAGGTTGGTTGTAATAAGTTTGTTGCTGATAAACGGGTTGCCCGTAAACAGGAGGCTGCTGATAAGCAGGAGGCTGATACTGAGGTGGCACGTTATATTGAGTCTGCTGATATTCAGGCTGTGGCGCCGCAGGAGGCACCGTTGCACTGCCGCAATTGACACAGAAAGAACTGTTATCGGGAATATTTGCTCCGCAAGCGGGACAAAACATATTATCTCCTCCTATAAGTTTTCGTCGGTTTCAGTATAACAAAGCAACGGTAACGTGTCAACTTTAATTTGTTTTGACTTCGTGTGTAAATGTTGACTATTTTCCTTATCTAATATATAATAATTGCGGTGATTAATTTGGATTATATTGCTCCGATTTTCAAAACTTCTTCACAGGCAAGGAATTTTCCTGTAGTTCAGATAAATTCATTTCACTGGGAAGAAAAAGGCTATTCAAGACCCGAAAGCTATGCCGCACTGTTTGCGGTTGAAAACGAGGGATTGCACGCGATTTTGTGGTCTTTTGAAGAAAATATCCGCTGTGAATGCACAAAACGCGACGACCCTGTCTATACCGACAGCTGCCTTGAATTTTTTATTATGCCCGTTGAAGGCGATGCAAGGTATATGAATTTCGAAGTCAATCCCAACGGTGTTTATCTCTCTCAGATAGGAGAAAAAAGAGAAAACAGACGCTTTATAAAAGAGCTCACCTCTCTTGAGCCCGTTATTATGCCTATGACCGTTGAAGAGAACGGCAAAACAGCCTGGGGCTGTGATATACTTATCCCCTGTGAGTTTATTTCCGAGCTTTACGGAGTTGACTTTAAGCTCGGTGATAATAAAATGAAGGGCAATTTCTACAAGTGTGCCGATTCTTCGGTTTCTCCGCATTACGGAGCTTATTTCCCCGTTACTACAGCCGCTCTCGGCTTTCATAACCCCGATTGCTTCGGTAATATAATCATCAGAAAGGCTTGAATTATTATGTCAGAAAAAATCAGCACAGTTAATGAGCTTGTATCCGCTTTCACGTTTGAAGGCGAGCTTAAAAATATAAACCAGCTTCGTGAAGGTCATATCAACGATACATACGTTTTTGACTTTGACGATAACGGCAAAAAGAACAGATACCTTGTTCAGGTGCTTAATACTTACGTATTCAAGCAGCCTGAAGCACTTATGGAAAACGTTGTAGGTGTTACAAACCATATCCGCAAGGCAATTGTTGCAAACGGCGGCAATCCCGAAAGAGAATGCCTCACGGTTTATCCCGCAAAAGACGGAAAGCCCTATTATATCGATAGTGAGGGCAGATTCTGGCGTTGCTACAATTTCATTGCCGATGCCCATTCATACCAGAGCATAGAAAATGAAACAGTATTTTTCAATGCCGCAAAGGCTTTCGGCAACTTCCAGAGAATGCTTGCGGATTATCCCGGCGAAACCCTGAGCGAAACAATCCCCAATTTCCACAACACCGTTTCAAGATTTGCCGATTTCAAAAAAGCTCTTGCCGATAACCTTTCGGGCAGAGCTGACACCGCAAAAGATGAAGCGGAATTTGTACTTGCACGTGAAAAAGACTGTGCCGTGCTTGTTGACCTTCTCAACGCAGGTGAATTGCCTTTGAGAGTTACACACAACGACACAAAGCTCAACAACGTTATGTTTGACAATGAAACAAACGAAGGCATCTGCGTTGTCGACCTTGATACCGTTATGCCCGGTCTTTCACTCTATGATTTCGGAGACAGCATCCGTTTCGGCGCAAACACCGCAAGCGAAGACGAAAAGGATATTTCAAAGGTTTCTCTCAGCCTTGACCTTTTCAAAGCCTACACTCTCGGTTACCTCACAACCGCGGGCGAAAGCCTTACCGCAAAAGAAATTGAGTATCTCCCCTATTCCGCAAAGCTTATGACTCTTGAATGCGGTATGCGTTTCCTCGGCGACTATTTCAACGGCGACGTATACTTCAAGACAGAATATCCCGAGCACAACCTCGTAAGATGCAGAACTCAGTTTGAGCTTGTTGCCGATATCGAACGCAAAATGCCCGAAATGCAGAAAATCGTTTCTGATTGCTGCAAGGAGCTCGGAATCTGCAAATGATAACGGATATCTTAAACGAAAAAGAATTCCGCAGCCAAATTGCACTCTGGGTGCTTGATAACGATAAAGGTGCGGTTTTGCCGCAAGGAATGAGCCGCGAAGAATATGCAGAAAATTTCCGCTTGCCCGATTTCGGATACGTTCACGCTCAGTCCTATACCGATGATAACGGCGACCTTATCACTATGCTCAAAAGCGGAATTTATCTGCGTGACTGGGAAACAAAAAGCGGTAAGGAAGCGAAAAAGATTGAGTTTTTCAAATTGCTCAGAACCTTTACCGCAACTCCCGACGTTGAGCCCTATCCGATGGGATATATTATTGTTTTATAATTTTATAAAATAAAGAAAGACCGCCCGTGGGCGGTCTTTTTTGCATTAATCAAGGAAATCCTTAAGGCGCTTACTTCTGCTGGGGTGACGGAGCTTGCGCAGTGCCTTTGCTTCAATCTGGCGGATTCTTTCACGTGTTACGCCGAATTCGCTGCCCACCTCTTCAAGAGTGTGAGGATGTCCGTCCTCAAGACCGAAACGCAGAGCAAGAACCTTTGCTTCTCTGGGAGTAAGGGTCTTAAGAACTTCGTTAAGCTGCTCTTTAAGGAGAAGCATTGAAGCTGCATCTGCGGGTGCGGGAGCGTCGTCATCGGGGATGAAGTCACCAAGATGGCTGTCTTCCTCTTCGCCGATGGGTGTTTCAAGCGAAACGGGCTCCTGCGCAACTCTTAAGATTTCACGCACCTTATCAACAGGCATATCAAGTTCCTTCGCAATTTCTTCTGCGGTAGGATCTCTGCCGTTCTTATGAAGCAGCTGGCTGTTTGTCTTTTTAACCTTATTGATTGTTTCAACCATATGAACGGGAATACGGATTGTTCTTGCCTGGTCGGCAATGGCTCTTGTGATAGCCTGTCTTATCCACCAGGTTGCATAGGTTGAAAACTTGAAGCCCTTTGTATAATCGAACTTATCAACAGCCTTGATAAGACCGAGGTTGCCTTCCTGAATAAGGTCAAGGAACTGCATACCTCTGCCGACGTATCTTTTCGCAATGCTTACAACGAGGCGAAGATTCGCCTCTGCAAGACGCTGCTTTGCATACTGGTCATCGTCTGTGATGCGGATTGCCAGTTCGATTTCTTCTTCTGCCGTAAGAAGGGGCACTCTGCCGATTTCCTTAAGGTAAACCTTAACGGGATCGTCAACGTTCATTCCCTTTTCTTCTCCGCCACCGATATCAAGAGACTTGGGCAGGTCAACGTCAAAGTTTTCAATTGCCGCACTGCTCAGGTCGTCAATGATTTCGATGTTGTTGCTTTCAAGGGTTTCGTAGAGCTTATCAAGCTCTTCGATGTCAAGATCCATTTCAATAATGGCCGCGTCGATTTCCTGGGTGGTCAGCTTACCTGCCGCCTTACCCTTGTCAACCAAAGATTTGAACGGGGTCTTCTTCTCTGTTCCTTCCATTTTACTCACATCCTATGTCAGATTAATCAGAGCTTTGTTTAGCTCTGAAAAGCTTTAAATATTCTTCATCGCTCATTGATGAAGCATCTGTGATTTTAGGTGCCGTCTTTTCTTTGAGTACGCCTATGCAGTCCTCGCACTCTTTAAGAGTATTGCTCAGGCTGTTAGCCGAAAGAAAGATTCGCGTAACGGAATCCATTTCCTCGGGGCTGAAGCACTGTGAAAACTGGACAAGCTCCGGCTCAACTCCCGCTTCAAGTATGCCGATAAGGCATTCTATGACTCTGCGGTTAAAAGCGGTTATAAAATCATCCGGTGAAAGCTTTTCTTTTAATTTATTATAAAAATCGGGGTTTCGCATAAGCGAAGCAATCAAAGTTTCCTCCGCCCTTGCCGCCCTGATATTACCGGCTCTTTCGGGATTGTTTTTATCCTCAAAGCTTTTTTCGAGCATCGTTTCGCTCTCACGCTTTTTGCGTGCTTCTTCGTTTCTGCGGTTTTTAGCCTTCGCTGAGCGTATCTGGGCATTGATGCTGTCAACGTTAACTCCCAGCTCATTCGAAAGCCTTGTGGGGTAGATATCGCACCCTATTCTGCCGCATTCGGCAAGAATCTGAGTTGCCGCCATAAGGAAACGAAGCTTACCGTCATCGGTATTAAGGTTATATTTGCTCTGCTCTTCGAGTAATCGGTATTCGGTTTTGTTTGATGCCTTGCCAAGCAAAGCCGCAAAACGCTCTTTGCCGTGCTTACGGATTATTTCGTCAGCATCCTTGCCGCCCTGCATTGAAACAACGCGGAGCTTAAGACCTGTTTTACCGAGCACTCCGAGAGCTCTCTGGGTTGCTTTTTTGCCCGCTTCGTCGTTATCGTAGCAGATGATAACTTCGTCGGCATAGCGTGAAAGCAGGTTTGCCTGTTCGCTTGTGAACGCTGTGCCGAGACAGGCAATTGCGTTTGTGAATCCCGCCTGATGAAGAGCGATAACGTCCATATAACCTTCAACAAGAATTAACTTGTTATCATTATCGTTTTTCGCAAAATTAAGGGCAAAAACACCGTTGCTCTTTTTGTAAACGAGCGTATCCGAGGTGTTTATATATTTGGGCTTGGAATCATCCATAACTCTGCCGCCGAAAGCAATAACGTTGCCGCGAAGGTCGATTATGGGAAACATAACCCTGTTTCTGAAATTATCGTAATAACTTACTCTGCCGTCTTTTTCGGAGCGGCGCACAAGATTTGCAAGCAGTAATTCCTCCTCGTTAAATCCCTTTGAACGCATGTGTTCAATAAGCGAACGCCATTCGTTGGGTGCAAAACCGAGACCGAATCTGCGTATAATATTCGGGCTGAGCCCTCTGTTTAAAAAGTAATCGAGTGCGGGCTTGTTTTCAGGCTTCATAAGGCAGGCGTTGAAAAACCTTGCCGCCTCCCTGTTTGCCGCAAGCAGACGCATTCTTTTCTTTGAAAGAGTATCGTCATAGCCGTCCTCGGGCATAGGCATACCCGCCATCTGCGCAACGGCTTTTACCGCCTCAACGTAATCGAGATTTTCCGTTCTTCTGATGAAGCTGAAAACGTCGCCTCCCGCTCCGCAACCGAAGCAGTAAAAAGAACGGGTTTCGGGGTAAACGGTGAATGAGGGAGTTTTTTCGTTATGAAACGGGCATAAGCCGACAAGAGTTTTGCCTCTGCGTTTTAAATTGACCTGCGATGAAATAACAGTTTCAATATCAACCTTTTCCTGCAAATCCTGAATAAATCTTTCGTTTATTGCCACTTCCTCACCTCCCGTTATTTATGTAAATATCTTAAAATTCGTAATCGTCTGTTTTGCTCCACGCTTTGGGAACGTAAAGGTTATTGAAAACTCTGACTGCGTATCTGTCAGTCATTCCCGCGATAAAATCGCAAGCGGCAATTTCAACGCCCTCTTTTTCGGCAATCATATCATAAGGTTCAGGCAGCTTTTCGGGAGCCTGAACGAAATGACGGTAAAGATTCTGAATCATTTCAACCGCCTTGCTCTCTTCACTTTTGCAGGCAGGGTTTGTATAAACCTTGTCAAACATAAATTTGTGAAGCTCATCAAAAACCTGCTGAATGCCGCTTTCAAGAACAATATCTTCCTTGCTGTTTTCAATGCAGTTGAGAACAAGTGTATTTATTCTTGCACTCTTTGAATGACCGAGCTCATTGCGGATTGCAAGCGGAATATCTTCCTCACACATAATTCCCGCAATGGTAGCATCGTCAATATCGTGATTTATATAGGCAATTCTGTCTGCAAGACGGACTACTCTGCCTTCAAGCGTTGCCGCCTGTTCGCCGTTTGTATGTCTTTCAATGCCGTTACGCACCTCAAAGGTAAGGTTAAGACCTCTGCCGTCTTTTTCAAGAAAATCAACAACGCGAAGGCTCTGCGAATAATGTCTGAAACCGTCGGGACAAACCGCATTGAGCGCTCTTTCGCCCGCGTGGCCGAAAGGAGTATGACCAAGGTCGTGACCGAGAGCAATCGCTTCGGTCAGGTCGCCGTTGAGCATAAGCGCGCCCGAAATTGTGCGTGCAATCTGTGAAACTTCAAGCGTATGGGTAAGACGGGTGCGGTAATGGTCGCCCTCGGGTGAAAGGAAAACCTGAGTTTTGTGTTTGAGTCTGCGGAAAGAACTTGAATGAATAATTCTGTCTCTGTCTCTCTGAAATGCCGTTCTTACGGGGCATTCCTCTTCGTCTCGCAATCTGCCCTTTGTTTCGCTTGCAAGAGCGGCATAGGGAGATAAAATCTGCTTTTCTCTTAAACAGGTGTTTTCTCTGATAGTATTCATCATTTTCACCCCTTCAATTACTTAATACGCATAAAATTCGGCAATCCCTGCCTAAAAATAATAAAAATTTTTATTTTTATATAATCAGTCGATATCCGAAAAGAATTCGTCAATCTTTTCGGCCTTGTATCTGCCGTTGCTCACGTCAATAAGGTTTGCGTTGAAGCCGTCAACCAATTCAAGCGGCAGACGGAAAATAAGCGTAACGTTATCCTCGAAGACTGTATCTTCAATAACTCCGCCTTTTTCGGGCACAAGCGATGAAAGTTTGCCGTAGAAATAGTAATCGCAGGTCACTTTAAGCCTTGCGCACATTGCGCGCGTTACGATTCCGCCCGCGGCAACGGCAATTGAAGCCGAGTGGGAATAAGCACGCACAAGACCGCCCGCGCCGAGCATTATACCGCCGAAATATCTTGTTACAACAACCGCGCAGTCAGTTACGCCCGATTTTTCAAGCACGTCAAGGGTCGGTATTCCCGCGGTGCCCTGAGGCTCACCGTCATCTGAATAACGCTTGACTCCGCCCTCTCTTAAAATATAGGCGTAAACGTTATGGGTTGCATCCCAGTGCTTTTTGCTGACGGACTGTATGAATTCAAGTGCCTCTTCCTGGGTTGTAACGGGTGCAATATGCCCGATGAATCGGGATTTTTTAACTATGTATTCATCCTTTGCGGCTTTTCGGATTGTTTTGTAACTGTTCACGCAATCACCCTTTAAAAAGCAAAGCGACGCAAAATATGCGTCGCTCAAATTTGCTCTTATTTGTTGTTGTTAAGATTGAAACGCTTATTAAAACGATCAACACGTCCGCCGGTATCAACGAGCTTCTGCTTACCTGTAAAGAACGGATGGCATTTTGAGCAGATATCAACGCGAAGGTTTTCTTTTGTTGAACCGGTTTCGATAACCTCACCGCAAGCGCAACGGATTGTGGTCTGGCTGTATTTGGGATGGATTCCTTCCTTCATCAATGTCACCTCTTTCGGTATATCCATAAACATAACAAATGGATTTTAGCATAAGAAACACAAAAATGCAAGTGTTTTTTAAAAAAATTTCTTCACATTAAGTAAAATGTATAAAAATTACAGATTTATTTCTGTGAAGCCTCAAGAGCCTGTGCAACATCGGCAATAATATCGTCGATATGCTCGATGCCGACAGAAAGACGGATAAGGTCATCCGAAATACCGCAGTCGATAAGCTCCTGTGCGGTAAGCTGACGGTGAGTTGTGCTTGCGGGGTGGAGGCAACAGGTGCGTGCATCGGCAACGTGAGTGGCGATTTCGGCAACCTTGAGGCTGTCCATAAACTTTGTTGCAGCGTCTCTACCGCCCTTGATACGGAATGAAATTACACCGCTTGTGCCATTGGGCATATATTTCTGTGCAAGCTCATAGCCTTTGCTTCCCTTCATGTCGGGATAGGTAACCTCAACCGCATAGCCGCTGTCTCTGATATATTCAGCAACCTGAAGTGCGTTTGAGCAATGACGTTCAACTCTTAAAGGCAGAGTTTCAAGTCCGAGGTTGAGAAGGAATGCGTTGAAGGGTGAGGGAATCGAGCCGAGGTCACGCATAAGCTGAGCCGTTGCCTTTGTGATATAAGCAAGCTTACCGAAACGCTCTGTGTATGTGATGCCGTGATATGAAGCGTCGGGAGTTGTGAGGCCGGGGAATTTATCATTCTGTGTCCAGTCGAAATTACCGCTGTCAACAACAACGCCGCCAACGCTGGTTGCGTGGCCGTCCATATACTTGGTTGTTGAGTGGATAACAATATCCGCACCGAATTCAAAGGGTCTGCAGTTAACGGGTGTGGGGAATGTGTTATCAATGATAAGCGGAACGCCGTGTGAGTGTGCAGCTTCTGCAAAAGCGGCAATATCAAGTACCTCGAGAGCGGGGTTTGAAAGGCTTTCTGCAAAAACAGCCTTTGTGTTTGGCTTGAAAGCAGCTTCAAGCTCTTCCTTTGTTGCCTGAGGGCTTACGAAAGTGAACTCAATGCCGAGCTTTCTCATTGTAACGTTGAAAAGATTGAAAGTGCCGCCGTAAATGGTTGAAGCGCTTACAACGTGGTCGCCTGCCGAAGCAATGTTGAAAATTGAATAGAACGATGCTGCCTGACCCGAAGATGTGAGCATTGCACCAACGCCGCCTTCAAGAGAAGCAATTTTTGCGGCAACGGCATCGTTTGTGGGATTCTGAAGTCTTGTGTAGAAATATCCCGAAGCTTCAAGGTCAAAAAGCTTGCCCATTTCTACGCTTGAATCATATTTAAATGTTGTGCTCTGAACGATAGGCACCTGACGGGGCCCGCCGTTTTCGGGAGCGTAGCCACCGAGGATACATTTTGTATTAATTTTGTAATCCATTTTTTAACCCTCCAAAAATTCTTTCATAAGAGTGTGGCCAACCGCAACGTAATCACCCGTTGCTTCGGCTGTTTTTTCGTTGATTGTTTCAACTCCGTCCTTTTCACCGTTCTTATGGTAAATCATAAACGGTACGGGGTCTCCTGCGTGAGTCTGGGTAACGATGGGTGTGGGATGGTCGGGAAGAATCATCACCTTGTAATCATCGCCGCAGTTATTGAGATAATCAAGAATTATCGGCAGAACTTTTTCGTCGATAAGCTCGATTGCTCTGATTTTGTTTTCGGGCTCGTTACGGTGACCGCATTCATCGGGAGCTTCAACGTGGATATAAACAAGGTCTGCACCGTTTTTCCACTCTTCAACAGCCGCCTGTGCTTTACCCTCAAAATTCGTGTCGATATAACCTGTTGCGCCCTCAACCTCGGGAGTTGTCATACCGGCGCAGATACCGATACCTTTAAGAAGGTCAACCGCGGAAACAATGCTGCCCTTAACACCGTAAGTGCCTTCAAATGAAGCGAGAGCGGGCTTACTGCCTTCGCCCCAGAGCCAGATTGAGTTTGCGGGAAGCTTGCCTTCGGCAACTCTCTTCTGATTAACGGGATGGTCTTTAAGCAACGCATAGCTTGCCTTCATCATACCTACAAGCTTTTCGGCATTGGGTGAGGTTGAAAGATATTCGCCGATTACTCTGCCCGAAATATCGTGGGGAGGAGTCATCTTGCCGAGAGAAGTTGTGCCCTTATGGTGAATAAGGCAATGACGGTAACTTACACCGCTGTAGAAAGCAAATTCGTCATTACCGAAATGCTCCTGAACGGTTTTTATAATTTCGGCTGCTTCAGCGGTTGAAATGTCGCCCGCCGAATAGTCAACCATAGTTTTATCGCCGTAGTTTTCTTCATCGCTGAGAGTTACAAGGTTGCATCTGAGTGCAACGTCGTCATCAGCCATTTTAACACCGATGCTTACAGCTTCAAGGGGTGAACGACCTGTGTAGCACACAGCGGGGTCGTAACCGAGAACACTGAGATTTGCAACGTCGCTGCCGGGCTTAAGACCGTCAGCAACTGTTTTTACAAGACCCACTCTGCCCTTCTGAGCGAGTGAATCAAAAATCGGTTTCTTTGCAAGCTCCATGGGAGTTTTGCCGTCAAGTGCGGGAACGGGATAATCTGCCATTCCGTCATAAAGCACTACTGCATATTTCATATTATCATCCTTCCGAATGTGAATTATCAATAACCGTTGATGCCTTTGCGTTGCATGGCACCTAAAATCTTGTGACGTACACTGCCGTATTTTTTCTCCAGCGAATTGAGAAACTCTTTAACGTCCTGTCTTTCCGTTGTGCCGTCTGCGGGGCATCGGCTTTTGACAACGGGCAGATTCTCTTTGCGTGCCACCCTTGCGCAGTCGCTCTCTCTCGCAAAAATCATAGGTCTTATCATATATATATCCTTGCGGGAAAGATAGGTTACGGGCATAAAGCAATCAAGCGTTCCGCCGTTAAACAAATTCATTATAAACGTTTCCGCAACGTCGTCAAGATGGTGACCGAGAGCAATTTTGTTGCACCCCGCCGCTATCGCCGCATCGTGGAGCGCTCCGCGCCTCATTCTTGCGCAAAGGCTGCACGGATTACTTTCTTTTCTTATATCAAAAATAACTTCGGCAAGCTGAGTTCTTTTAACAATATACTCAACTTCCAGCATTTCGCAAAGCTTCTCAATTTCGGAATAATCGCCGTCTTCACCGCCGAAACGCGGGTCAAGAGTTATGGCAACAAGTTCGAATTTTTCGGGGTAAAACTTTCTCAGATTCGCCATTGCCGCAAGCAACGCCATCGAATCCTTGCCGCCCGAAACACCGACAGCTATTCTGTCGCCGTCTTTTATCATTTCGTACTGCTGACACGCAGAACGCATATAACTCAAAAGCTTCTGCATAGTTTCCTCTATTCTATGTTAACAGGCTCGAAGCTTATTACCTTGCCTGTTTTGTTGTCAATTTCAAATATACATCCGTTGAGCATACACTCGCCGTCATCGGTATCGAATCTTGCGGGCATACCCGTTTTAAGCCATTCAATCGAGATTTCGGGTTTGACGCCAAGAACGGAATGCTTCGGGCCCGTCATACCTATATCGGTGATATAAGCCGTGCCCTTGGGTAAAAACGTCAAATCCGCGGTCATAACGTGGGTGTGTGTGCCGTAAACCGCACTTACTTTGCCGTCAAGATAAAATCCGAGTGCCCTTTTCTCTGCCGTTGCCTCTGCGTGAAAATCAACAAGTATCGTCTTGCAACCCTCAAGCTTCGGCAGAATCTCATCAACAACCGCAAAGGGGTTATCGCATCTGTCCATATAAACGTTTCCCATAAGGTTGATTATGCCGATTCGGGTATAACCCATATCGATAACCGCATAGCCCTTACCGGGATTGCCTTTGTAAAAATTGGCGGGTCTGATTATATCTTCGCTCTCATCGAGCATATCGTAAAATTCTCTGCGGCGGTAAACGTGGTTACCCGTTGTTATAAAATCCACGCCGCTGTCAAAAAGATACTGTGCCGAAAAAGGCGTTATTCCGTTGCCGACTGCCGAATTTTCGCCGTTGGCAATACACAGGTCAATGCCCTTCACTCTTTTGAAAGAGGGCAAAACCGAACGTAAAAATTCACAACCCTTTGACGAAACCACGTCACCGATAACAAGAATATTCATCGTATCTCCCATTTTGTTTTTAAAGTAAGACAAGGGACTGCATAGGCAGCCCCTTGATGTGATTATTTTGCGTAATCGATTGATCTGCTTTCTCTGATAAGATGAACTTTAATCTGGCCGGGGTATTCCATACTCTCCTCAATCTTCTTTGCAACGTCTCTTGCAAGAAGAACCATCTTATCATCGTCAACAACCTCGGGCTTAACCATAATGCGTACTTCGCGGCCTGCCTGAATTGCGAATGAGCGTTCAACGCCCTCGAATGAGGTTGCGATTTCTTCAAGCTTTTCAAGACGCTTGATGTAGTTCTGAACGTCTTCTCTTCTTGCGCCGGGTCTTGCAGCCGAAATTGCATCGGCAGCCTGAACAAGGCAAGCAACAAGAGTTTTTGCTTCAACCTCACCGTGGTGAGCCTTGATTGCGTGAAGAATATTTTCGTTTTCTTTATATCTCTTTGCGAATTCTACGCCGAGATCAACGTGTGAGCCTTCCATTTCGTGGTCAAGAGCCTTACCGATATCGTGAAGTAAGCCTGCTCTCTTAGCCGTTTTGACGTCGGTGCCAAGTTCCGATGCCATAAGACCTGCGATATAGGATACTTCAAGCGAATGGTTAAGAACGTTCTGACCGTAGCTTGTGCGGTATCTGAGTTTACCGATAAGCTTAACGATTTCGGGATGAACGTTGTTTACGCCTGAATCGATAAGAGCGTGTTCACCGGTCTGCTTGATGGTTGTTTCAACCTCACGCTTTGCCTTTTCATACATCTCTTCGATTCTTGCGGGGTGAATTCTGCCGTCAGCAATAAGCTTTTCAAGAGTGAGCCTTGCAATTTCTCTGCGAACGGGATCAAAGCTTGAAACTGTAATTGCTTCGGGAGTATCATCAATGATAAGGTCAACGCCTGTTATCATTTCAAGAGTTCTTACGTTTCTGCCTTCACGGCCGATGATTCTGCCCTTCATTTCATCGTTGGGCAATGCAACAACCGAAACGGTTGCTTCTGCAACGTGGTCAGCGGCGCAGCGCTGAATTGCGGTTGTGATAATTTCTCTTGCGAGCTGGTCAGCTTCATCCTTGGTCTTCTGTTCGATTTCCTGGATTTTAACTGCCTTTTCGTGGTTAAGGTCATCATCAAGTGCTTTAAGAATGTGTTCTTTTGCCTGTTCCTTTGTGAAGCCTGAAATTCTTTCAAGCATATCGAACTGGCTCTTCTTGATGCTTTCGATTTCCTCGAGACGTTCATCTGCGGCTTTGATTTTGCCGTTGAGAACTTCTTCCTTCTTTTCGAGGTTATCGCTCTTCTTATCAAGGTTTTCTTCTTTCTGGTTTATGCGGCGTTCAAGACGCTGAACTTCGTTACGTCTTTCACGAAGTTCTTTTTCGGTTTCGTTGCGAAGCTTATGGATTTCATCCTTAGCTTCAACAAGACTTTCCTTTTTCTTTGCTTCAGCTGCTGCAATGGCGTCGCTGATAATTTTGTTTGCTTCTTTTTCAGCCGAGCCGATAGCAGCTTCCGCAACCTTTTTCCTATGTAAACTGCCGAGTACGAATGCAGCTGCCATTCCGATAACTGCAACTACGGCAACAATAATAGGTACTATGATTGAAACCTGAATAGTAATTCCTCCTTTTTTAAAAAATTTGAGTTTGCGGACCTTGCCGCAGAACGATATAAAATATCGATAAAAATCAACAAATGGTGTATCGGAGCATAATTTTGCCCCTCTTGGCACAATATAACACCATTGTATTAATAGTATACTTTTATAAAGATAATGTCAAGTTTTTTATTGATATTTTATTAAAATTCTATTGACAACGGCATTTCTCAGTGATAATATTTACTTAATATCAAAATCGTTGAAGCAGAAGGCTGTTTGCCGAAAGCTTTTTTCCAGAGAGCTGCCTCACCGGCTGAAAGGGCAGCAAAAGCTTGCATCCAGTTACCGCCTGCCGAGTGCCGCCGTATTCAAGGCGCGCCGTATCAGCCGCGTTAAGGCTGCCAGAGAGCCGTTGCATTATGCTTCGGAATAACGGGTGGAACCGTGGAGCTTACCGCTTCATCCTGTTTTTTACAGGGTGAGGCGTTTTATTTTTTTGTTAAGAAAGGATCTGATATAAATGATTAACGTTACACTTAAAGGCGGTGTCGTTAAGGAATACGAAAACGGCACAACCGCTCTCGACATTGCAAAGAGCCTTGGCTCGGGACTTTTCAAAGCAGCCTGTGTTTGCAAGGTTGACGGCGAGGTTAAAGACCTGCGCACAGCTCTTGACAAAGACTGCGAACTTGAAATTCTCACTTTTGACGATGCAGACGGCAAATGGGCACTGCGCCACACCGCATCTCACATTCTTGCTCAGGCAGTAAAAAGACTTTATCCTCAGGCAAAGCTTGCAATCGGCCCCGCTATCGACAACGGCTTCTACTACGATTTTGACGTTGACGTTCCTTTTACTCCCGAAATTCTTGAGAAAATCGAAGCAGAAATGAAGAAGATAGTTAAAGAAGGCATCAGACTTGAAAAATATGAGCTTGATGCTGACGAAGCTATCAGACTTATGGAAGAAAAGGGCGAAATTTATAAAGTTGAGCTTATCAAAGAGCACTCAGACAAGGGCGAAAAGATTTCGTTCTACAAGCAGGCTGAATTTGACGAACTCTGCGCAGGTCCCCACATTCCCGACACAAGCAGAGTAAAGGCATTCAAGCTCACGTCCTGCACAGGTGCTTACTGGAGAGGCGATTCAAACAACAAGATGCTTCAGAGAATTTACGGTACTGCTTTCACAAAGAAAGAAGACCTTGAAGCTCACCTTGAAGCTATTGAAGAAGCAAAGAAGCGCGACCACAATAAAATCGGCAGAGCGCTCGGCTATTTCACAACCGTTGATTCAATCGGTCAGGGTCTTCCCATTCTTATGCCCAAGGGCGCAAGAGTAATCCAGCTCCTTCAGAGATGGGTAGAAGACGTTGAACAGGCAAACGGTTATCTTCTTACAAAAACTCCTCTTATGGCCAAGAGAGACCTTTACAGAATTTCAGGTCACTGGGATCACTACCGCGACGGTATGTTCATCCTCGGTGATCCCGACGATGAAGAAAAGGAATGCCTTGCACTTCGTCCGATGACCTGTCCCTTCCAGTATCAGGTTTATCTCAACAGTGCAAGAAGCTACCGCGACCTTCCCATGCGTCTGGGTGAAACGTCAACGCTCTTCCGTAACGAAGATTCAGGCGAAATGCACGGCCTTATCCGCGTTCGTCAGTTCACAATTTCAGAAGGTCACCTTGTTCTCCGCCCCGACCAGCTTGAAGAAGAATTCAAGGGCTGTCTGAGCCTTTGCAAATACTTCCTCGGCACAATCGGTATGCTTGACAAGTGTTCATTCCGCTTCTCACAGTGGGATCCCAACAACACAGCAAAATACGAAGGCACAGCCGAACAGTGGAATTCCGCTCAGGAAACAATGGGCAAAATCCTCGACAACCTCGGTGTAGACTACGAAATCGGCATCGACGAAGCTGCTTTCTACGGTCCCAAGCTTGATATTCAGTTCAAGAACGTTTTCGGCAAGGAAGATACAATCGTTACAATCCAGATCGATATGCTTCTTGCAGAAAAATTCGGTATGTACTACATCGATACAGACGGACAGAAGAAGCTTCCCTATATCATTCACAGAACAAGTCTCGGCTGCTATGAAAGAACACTCGCTTATATTCTTGAAACATTCGCTGGCGCTCTTCCCCTCTGGCTCTCACCCGAGCAGGTAAGACTTCTTCCCATCGCAGACCGTCACCACGCTTATGCAAAGGAAGTTGCCGCAAAGCTTGAAGCTCTCGGCATCAGAGTTTCGGTTGATGACAGAAGCGAAAAAATCGGTTATAAAATCCGTGAAGCACAGCTTGAAAAGATTCCCTATATGCTGCTCGTAGGCGATAAGGAAATCGAAGACAACGCAGTTTCAATCCGTAAGAGAGGCGAAGGCGACATCGGTGCAAAGAGCGTCGATGAATTTATCGCATCAGCTCTTGCAGACATTGCAAGCAAAAAAATCTGGTAAAAAAATAACGAGTCGGAATGCAAATTCCGGCTCGTTTTGTTTTTTTATAAAAGTTTGAGAAGGTTATCAATCTGCTCCTGCGTGGGTGCATAATCGGGATTTGAACAGCAGGGAATATTCGGCTCGCTGCCGTCCGTACTGCAAAACGGAGTCTGTCTGTCATTTTCGTATTCCTTGCAGCACTCCTCTTTTCTGAAATCGGGAATATCATAAACCGCTCCGCCGTTGAGAATTGATCGGTGAGCAAGAATCGCTACAGAGCTCATCGCAGTTGCGGAGTAAATATCAAAAGGATGCTCAGGCTGAACACCGTTTCTGATACATTCAAGAAACATTCTGGCAATTATATAATCTCCTCCGCCGTGACCGCTCCGATTGATGAAATCCTCGTCTTTGTCATTCCACTCGGGCTCATACAGATTAATCTCTTCCTTGCCCTCGGGGATTGCCCATTCGCTGTAGCGGAGCATAATTTTTTCGCACATACCCCGGAGGTTTTCAATCTGACCGTTTTCGCCGCAGATACGGTATGAATTTGCGTGCGCACCAAAAGCGGAGCAACCCGTAAACTTGAACACGGATCCGTCATCATTCTGCGTTATGATTATCGCCGCTCTGTCCCCCACTCTTCTTGCAGTTGCATTCTCTTTGAGAGGGGCAAAAACCGCAAAAGCAGAAACCTTTTCGGGGGTTGCTCCCGTTGACCACATAATCGGAGCAAGAGAATGAGTTACGTAATATGATCTGGGCAGATAGTTTCTCCAATGCCCGGGAAAATAAACGTAACCTCTGTTGAATTCAATATCATCAGGTGAAACGGGATGGTTATACTCACCCTCTGCATAAAGAACTTTGCCGAGCGTACCGCCGTCACAGACACGCTTCATTTCACGGTTGAAAATCATCTGCGGATAGTTTTCGGCAAGCATATATATTGAATTACTCTTTTCAAAAGCACGGACAAGCTCAACGCCCTCTGCCATTGTGCCGTTGCTGATGCATTCAGAGAAAACGTGAATTCCCTTTTCAAAGCATTTTATTGCATAAGGAACGTGCTCGTGGAAATAGTTTGCAAGAATAACCGCATCCATTTCGTGATTTATAAAAGAATCAAAGTCCGCATAAGCCGCAACGTTTCCGCCCAGCCTTTCCAGACCTTTATTCAGTCTTTCTGCGTTAAAATCGCAAAGCGCAACTATATCACAGCCGAGAAGTCTGAAATTTTCGGCAACGTCAATGCCACGACCTGCGCCAAGCACACCGATTTTTATTTTTTTCACAGTAAACACCTCCGAACGGTTATCAACTACAGTTTATCAAATTGCAAAAGCATAAACAATAGGTTTTGAAAAAAATAAAAACCTTTATCTCGGAAGATAAAGGTTTTTTGTGGTGACCCGGACGGGAATCGAACCCGTGTTACCGCCGTGAAAGGGCGGTGTCTTAACCGCTTGACCACCGGGCCGGAATATTGGTAGCGGCAGTTGGATTTGAACCCACGACCTACCGGGTATGAACCGGTTGCTCTAGCCTCTGAGCTATGCCGCCATATTAACTTGCCTTCGCAGAAGGCTTGTTTATTATATTATATCATTTCCGATTTGTCAACACATTTTTCAAATTTTTTTAAAAACTTTTTCTTATTTCTTTTTTGACAAATATCACCGATAAAAAGTTATTTTTTTAATTGAAATTAACATTACGGTTTGTTATACTTTGTTTGTAATAATTTATACGGAGGTTTTTTCCTATGAAATGTGCAATTTACGGAGCAGGCTCCCTCGGTACCGTCCTCGGTGCTTATATGACCAAAAACGGTGTTCCCGTTGAACTCGTTAACCGCAACAAAGCCCACGTTGCCGCACTTAAAGAAAATGGCGCAACAATCAAAGGTACGGTTGAAATGAACGTTCCCGTAACCGCAATCACTCCCGACGAAATGAGCGGTAAATATGACGTTATTTTCCTTATGACAAAACAGCTCTTCAACGCTGAGGTTGTAACTTTCCTTAAACCCTTTATGACAGAAAACGGCGTTATCGTTACTCTTCAGAACGGTATCCCCGAGCCCGGCATTGCTGAAATCATCGGCAAAGACCACACAATGGGCGTAACTGTTGAATGGGGTGCAACCCTCTCCGCTCCCGGTGAATGCACACTCACCAGCGACCCCGACAGTCTCTCTTTCCACATGGGTAAAATGGAAGGCATTACAGACGAGCAGTTTGAAACCGTTAAGTCACTTCTCGAAAAGATGTGCCCCGTTCACTTTGAAGAAAATCTTCTCGGTGCAAGATGGTCAAAGCTTCTCATCAACGCAACCTTCTCGGGTCTCGGCACAGTTGTCGGCGGCAGATTCGGTGACGTTTCCGAAGACGCAGACGTACGCAAAATTGCAGTTCGCTGCATGAAAGAATGCATCGACGTCGGCCACGCAGCAGGCGAAACCTTCGCTCCCGTACAGGGCAAGGATATCACAAAGCTTTTCTATTATAAAGGCGCCGCAAAGCGTGCTTTCGCAGAATTCCTTATGCCCATCGCAATGAAAAAGCACAGAGCAATCGAACCCTCAATGCTTCAGGACCTTCGCAACGGCAAGCCCTGTGAGGTTGACGCAATCAACGGCGTTGTTTGCGAATGGGGCAGAAAATGCGGTGTTCCCACTCCCGTAAACGACAGAATTGTTGAAGTTATCAAAAAAGAACAGTCAGGCGAGCTCAAGCTTGAAAAAGCAAATATCAGACTCTTTGACGACCTTCTCAAAACAGTAAAATAATGAAAAATCTCCGAGGAAACTCGGAGATTTCTTTTTATGCTTTTACGTATTCAATCAAAACAAGAATATAATGATAAATCACAGGTAAAATCAGAGCGGGCACCATATTGAGTGTTTTGAACTTGTTGGGGAAAAGGAAGTTGATGCCTATTGCCATAATTATTGCATAGCCTACCATACACATCTGCGTTAACACGTCGCCCACAAGGATATTGCTGAGCGTACCCGCAAGCAACGAAATTCCGCCCTGATAAAGGAACATCGGAATAAAGCTGAAAATTACGCCGAATCCGAGAGTTGCACCGAGAATAATCGAAGAGGTAAAGTCGAGTGCGCTCTTGATGAAAAGCACAGAGCTGTCGCCCGTCAGGCCGTCGTTAATCGAGCCGATAATCGACATTGCTCCGATGCAGAAAAGCAAGGTTGAGTTGATAAATCCCGAAGCAAATCCGCCGTCTTTGAATTTCTTATCGATTTTATTGCAGAAGTTTGTGAAATGAGCGTCAAGCTTCAGAAGCTCACCAGCGAGTGTACCGATAACCATAAATACAACAAGAAGCAGCTCTCCGTTGCTCGAAAGTTTACCGTCTGAAACCGTGAACATATTTGAAATTACGCCGTTGAGTCCGATTATAAGTATTGCAATGCCGAGCGCCTTGTTGATTCCGTCGGCATAGGATTCTTTTATTCCTTTTTTGCAAAGCAGACCGATTAATCCGCCAATCGCAACCGCAATGCAGTTTACTATTGTACCTGTCATATTATACCACCTTTTTCCGCAGTATAGTTTATACCAAATTTTTTCGCAAGTCAACCTTGCACAGCGTTATTTATTGTGATAAAATTTAACCAAGGAGGTAATTTTATGGTAGTTTTATATATAGCTCTTTCCGTTATTGCTTTTCTGGCAATAATGATTACCGTCATCGGTGCGGTTGGCTACAAAGAAGCCTGCATTTCCCACAGGGTAAGACCGCCCGAAACAATCCCCAAGAAAATTCTCCGTACGGAAATCAGAAAGAAAAACAACGCTTACCTCTATTCAACCAACCCCGAAGACCTTGAACTCACTTCCGCCGACGGTCTTAAGCTGAAAGCGTGGTTTGCTCCTTCGGTTAACGGCTCAAAGCGTTTTGCAATCTGTATCCACGGTCACAACTGCAACGGTCCCGACGAATGCAGCCATCTTTTCCCCTTTTACCGCAACACCCTCGGCTATAACTATCTGTTGCCCGATTTAAGAGGTCACGGCAGAAGCGAGGGCGATAAAATCGGTTTTTCCGCCCTTGACTATAAAGATATAAAGCTATGGATTGACTATCTCGTTGACCGTTTCGGCGATGACATCGAAATTATTCTTCACGGTATTTCAATGGGTGCGGCAACGGCTATGATGGTCAATAATCACGCACCTCAGAAACAGGTCAAGCTCATTATTGAGGATTGCGGCTTCACAAATGCCTACGAGCAGGTAGGCATCAAGGTAAAGAATATTATGAAAGGCCGCGAAGCTCCTCACGTTGTTATGATGATTAATCTGTTTTGCAGAATTTTTTCAAAATACGACCTCAAGAAAGATGCAGACCCGCTCGGTACAATGAAAAACGCCGTCAACCCCGTTCTTTTCATTCACGGCGAGGAAGACGACCTTGTACCTTTCTATATGTGCGGCAAGCTTTACGAGGCCTGCCCCGTTGAAAAAGACATATTCACCGTACCCGGTGCAACGCATGCCTACAGCTACTACGACGCAAAAGATGAATACGACAAAAAGGTTACCGAGTTCATCGGAAAGCATCTTGATAACGTTAAAGCATAAAATAAAAAGCAGACAGCCTTACGGTTGTCTGCTTTATTATTTTATTCTGCAAAACCTGATTCTACAAGCTTAACAAGTTCATCCACTGCCTGCTCCTCATCGGGACCGCCTGCAATGATGCGGATGTTTGTGCCGCCCATAATACCAAGTGAAAGAACACCGAGAAGGCTCTTTGCGTTAACTCTGCGTTCCTCTTTCTCTACCCAGATTGATGATTTGAATTCATTAGCCTTCTGAATGAAGAAGGTTGCCGGACGTGCGTGAAGTCCAACCTGATTCTGAACTGTTACATCTTTAACATACATAGTATATATCTCCCACACAGAAATTTTTATAATTAGATATTACTTATTATATCATAAAACTTTGCTTCGTCAACAATTTTAAGAGCTCAAAACAATAATTCGGATTGTAGCCCAAACGGTGAGCTTTAAAAAATTTATGTTTTGTTAAAAATGACTATAGAAAATTCTCTTTTTTATAAGTAATAACCATAATTTGGAGTTATGAGCCGTGCAAAGTTCCCTATAAAACAAAAACAGACACCCTGAAGGTGTCTTCCCGAAAGGGACTTATGGAAGAAGGCAATGTTTAAGCACAATCCTACGCAGCCTTTGCACTAAAACTGCGAAGAGCATTGCTCTTCTTCGCTCCCTTTTCTGCAAGAAACTTAGCACAAGTTCTCTCATAGCTAATAGTTTACAATTTACCATTATAAAAGTCAATGTACATAATATATATTATTCTGTTCAATTTTCGACAAAAAACTTGTACTTATTAACAAACAAAACGTATTTTGTTATATAAACATAAAAATATGAAAGGCAGGTAAAATTACCTGCCTTTTCTAATCAGAGAATATAGATAATTACGTCTCTGTTGCCCCAGTTGTAACACATATCTTCGTTGTTCATATAAAGGTCGATGTCTGTGTTACCCATTTCAACAAATCCGCCTGTATCAGCTGCGATACAGTAGCCGTATACGTATGAGCCGTCTGCCGAAACAACGTAAAGCTCTGTGCCGTAGGGAATTTCGTTGGGGTCAACTGCGATATGACCGGGCATGGGCTTTCTTCCTGTTGAAGTTGCAGGGTCGCCTGTATATGCCGTAGCCTTACCTTCGATTTTCTTTGAATACTCTTTGGGAACACCGTTCTTATCAAGCTTCAGGTCTTCGGGAACTTCAAGCTCTGAAATGGGAGCGGTGGTGTTTTTGTAAGCAGCAAGGGTTTCAACCTTCTTTGTGCCTACTTTGATAACCTCATTAACGGGTTCAAGCGTAACTTCTTCTTTTGCAACAGTTCTCTCAATAAGAACGCCGTCAATGTATTTTTCTGTGTAATAAACGGTCTTTTCGCCGTTTACACCTTCTGTTACAACAACGTTTTCACCAACGTAAACTGAATCGTCGGTTACTCTTTCTGTTTCGAAAGCGATTTCTTCGGTTTCTTCAACGGTTTCAACCGTTACTCTCTGAATTCTGATTGTTGTGTAATCGTTGAGTTCACTGTCAAGTGAGGGAACAACTATATCGTGCTCGCTGACTGTGATGCCTGCTTCTGCAAGTGCATCGGCAACCGTGCCGCCTGCAATTGAAACGTGAACTGTTTTGTTATCGTATTCTATGCCGACGCCGAAAGCTCTGTCGATATAAACCTTCATACCGTCATAGATGTTCTGGGCAATATTTGCCGCCATAACGTCGCCGTCATTGAGAACAACGCCGTTTTCATTAAGAACGTCGCCGAGAGTTTCGTTGTAGCCTACGTAGTAGCCGATGAAACTGCCGTCTTCAATTCTGATAACCTTTGCTCTGTTGATTTCAATTTTACCGCCTGAGCCTTCTGTGTAATCATCAAGGATGAGTTCATCATTTGCATTGAGAACGAATCCTGCTGTTGCCACGATGCTCTCGGGGTCTGTTGACTGTACCGAAACGGTAACAGATTTTGCTCCGTCAACAACCTCAACCGTTGAATATGCCTTTGTTTCGGCAAACGACGTAACGGTTACGGAACACAAGAATAATACGGCAACAAATGCCGTCAGAAGTCGGAAGCTGTTTTTATGTGTTCCTGTTGTTGCAGAACGCAATTTTTTGAACATAAAAATTCTCCTTATTTGCGCATTAGTAGTTTGTTTGGTATGGCCTTTTCTCAAGGTGTAACCTCGATTTCCTTTTGCAACGCTTGCTATTATATTGGCAAAACTCCGATTTGTCAAATTTTTTGAGAACTGTTTTTTGTGCAAATTTCACAAACAAATTGAGTTTCTGTTCAAAATTAAACTTTACTGCTTGCGGTTTTCTTTGCGGTTTTTGTCAATTTGAGGGAATTTTTTTGTGAAAAACAGAAAAAGTTACAAATGGTTACAAAACTGTAAAAAACGGTTACATTTTTCTTTTTTGCAAAAATACAGGCATCAAAATTACGTTTTAAGGCTGTAAACACCACGGAATAAGATGCCTGTAATGTTATTATTATCTGATTTTTCCAAAATAATTCAGTTTTTCCTCCCGATGAATTTATATGCCGTTTTCAGCTGAAAAATAACCGTAAAAAAGAGCAGGGAAAATCCTGCTCTTTTTCTCTTTATTATATACATTATATATATGTATTTTCGGTGAATAATTCCTCTTTGAAGCCTTTGTTTTTATCCAGCAGCCAGACGTTTCCGCCGTCGTTACCGCACATTGTTGTGCATCTGCCGTTTTCGCAGATAAAAGCAGCTCCGTTATCTATCGCAAGACCCGAGCGTGAGCGGGATTTAACCGCCTCTTTGAATACCTGCCAATAGTCGCTTTCATAGTGCGGACAGTTGCAGAAATCCAGAAGACCCAGACAGTCCACAAACATAAATTCGTGGTTTTCTCCGCAGTCATCATAGCCTTCAGCAAACCAGCACATTGACCCTGAGCTGTAGCCTGATAAAACTACACCTTTTTCATAGGCTTTTTTAAATATACCGTCTGCGCCCGTCTTTTTCCAGGTGTCCATAAGAAACCTGAGATTGCCGCCGCCCGCATATACGATATCGCACGAAAGGATTTTATTCTCTATATCCTCTTTTGTAAGTGATTCATCGGTAAGAAGAAGTGCAGAAACGCTGCAGCCAAGACTCTCAAAAAGAGAAAATATATCTTCGTCACCGTCCATATCGTCAAAACCCGCGGTGGGCACGAAAAGCACCTTGGGATTCTTTTTGCCGCTAAGCTCAACTATTTTTTCAAAAATCGGCAACACTTCTCCATCGCTGTATCTTCCGCCGCCGACTCCGACTATAATACCCATAAAATCACCTTTCAGTAAATCTTTTATAAAATTCTAGCACACATAGTGCATCAAGTCAATTACAGGTGTTGACATCGGCTTATTTTTGGTTTAACATAAAATCAAAGCTTGATAAAGAAGGTATATATTAATGTATAGACAAAAGCTTTGCGTAAGTCTGATGCAATACGGTGATATGAGCGATATTGAGCAGGCTCTTATGCTCAAAAAGATTGGATTTGACGGTTTTGCAATTGACGATTGCGGACTTGACTCGGACGTTGAGTCGCTGGTTAACCTTGCAAAAAAAGAAAACCTGATTATATCCTCTTACCACGCCCCCTTCAACAAAACCGACGATATGTGGAATCCCGAAGAAATCGGCGAAAGGGCAAGGGCAGAGCTTCTCTCCTGCGTTGAAACCTGCGCCCGACACGAAATTCCCATTATGGTAACTCACGCGTTTTTAGGCTATGACAACGATTTTGTAAACGTTGAGGCAGGTCTTGACCGTTTCGGAAGCGTTGCAAGAAGAGCAAGCGAGCTCGGAGTCAGATTTGCCCTTGAAAACACCGAGGGTGAAGAATGGCTTGACGTACTTATGAAAAACCTGTCGTCAGAAAAAAGCCTCGGTTTCTGCTGGGATACGGGTCACGAGCTTTGCTATAATTACGGCAATGATATGACGTCGCTTTACGGTGATAAGCTCATAGCAACGCATCTTAACGATAACCTTGGAATCCGCTCCTCTGACGGCGAAAGAACGTGGCACGATGACCTTCATCTTCTGCCCTTTGACGGAATCAACGATTGGGACTCGGTTGCAAAAAGGCTGGCAGACTGCGGTTTCGCCAATCCTCTGACCTTTGAGCTTTCCGCATACAGCAAACCCGAAAGACACGAAAACGATGGCTACCTTGAAATGGGTGCACAGGCTTATTTTACAGAAGCTTTCAAGCGTGCATGCAGAGTTGGCGCTCTTAAGCTGAAATACGAAAGGAGTTAACACCAATGGCAGAAAACAACAATCAGCTTACCCCGAAACAGAATATTATTCAGATAATCAAATTCGCACTTTTCTCGGCATCGGCAGGAATTATCCAGATAGGCTCTTTCACACTGTTCAATGAGCTGACTCCTCTCGGAGAAATGGGATACATATACTGCTATCTCCCCTCACTTATTCTTTCAGTTCTCTGGAACTTCACTTTCAACAGAAAATTCACCTTTAAATCGGCAAACAATATTCCCATCGCAATGCTCAAGGTTGCGCTTTTCTACTGTGTGTTCACTCCCCTGTCAACCTGGTGGGGACATCAGCTTGAAGCAATCGGCTGGAACGAATACCTGATTGAAGCTTTCACAATGTGCATAAACCTTGTAACGGAATATCTTTATTGCCGTTTCGTGGTTTACAGAAACTCAATGAATACCAGATAACAAAAAGCTCGGAGTCTTTTCAGATTCCGAGCTTAATTTTTAGTTTTTGATTATGGGACTTGCAATAATACCTACGGGACGCAGCACATATTCATAGCTCCACTTACAGCCCGTTGTTCTCCAGGCATCGGGGCCGTGCCACGAATGCTTTGCATCGGTCAGATGCACCGCACCGAATGAATTGTATCTGTGACCGAAGAGGGTTATATCAACCTTGTGCTTTCCTTCGCCGAGGTTTTCGCTAAGAAGCTCATAAGGCATATAAACAATTCTGCCCTTTCTTACCCCGTCAATATCAACGGCAACAAGTGCGCCGCAATAGCTGCTTGCTTCAATAAGAAGAGAGTCGCCTTCCGCTTCAAGGTGATAGGTAATATTTCCGCCGTAGAAGGGAAGCCCCTGATGAACAACATCAGCAAACGCAAGCTTTTCGGGAAGAGCGGTTATAGTCTTTGTCTTGCCGATAACCTTTACACCGAATTTGCCGAGGATATAGCACCATTCGGTATTTGTTCTCTTGCCGAAGGGAAGAGTGATTTCAAGAACGTTTTCACCCGCTTTGATATCGGGTAATGCAACGGTCTTTATATCCTTATCGGTATACCAGCCGAGAATCTCGTTGCCGATTTCCTTGCCGTTGAAGATAATCTTTGCTTTTTCGGCATCTTCAAGAGCAAGCATAGCTCCCGAATATTCAATCTCGCTGTCGATTGTGAAGCGAAGAGTTATCGAGTGCGTTATTTCTTCTTTTTCAATTGCCCAGGGCTGCACAACTCGTGAGCCGCGTTCGGGATAACCGAGCATCTTTCTGCACTCGTTATCAAGTCTTAAAATCTCTTCTTCTTCGTAATATTCACCGTCATCGAGCTTGTATTCAGCCATATCAAGAAGAAGAACGTTATCTTCTGAAAGTGAATAAGGAACAAAAGCGGGCACTTTAACTGTATTTGAAAGCTCTGCCTTTTTCTGCGAAGCAACGGCAGTTTCATTCTTGCCGTCAACAAGCTTGAGAAGAAGGCTGTCGTAATCATAAAGAGTCTTTTCAATAACGGTATTGCCGTTAACGTATTCGCAAGGAATTTCTCTGATTTCACCGCTGACCGTATCATACTCAACAGGTGAGAATTCACCTTTAACGGTGATTACCGTCTCGGTATCGCTTACGCAAATCTTGTTATAAGGCTCACAGCAACGGCTGATAAAGAGCCAGTTGCAGCCGTTATCACGGCGAAGCTGATACATAAATACGTCTGTAAGCATACCGTCATCTTCACGGATAGTAACCGTTCTGTTATCTTCA
>JAZQKN010000049.1:0-2540 GCA_045542175.1 Acutalibacteraceae bacterium
AATTTAATCAAATAAAAACCCATCGCACTTTGTACTTTAGAGCAGAAATTGAAAATTTTTTTAAATTTTTATAAAAAAAGACGGCAGATTTCCCTGCCGCCAGATTTGTTTGTGTAGGGCGGGATGCCTTCATCCCTCCGTTGAATGAATGCTGATGTTTGCGGGGGCTTGTGGGCAAGCCGCCCTACATATCTGAACATTTTATTCCGTTTTATGATCATTGATGACAAGTCCGCTTTCACGCACTCTTACCGCAAGTTCGGTGCGGTTACGGAAGCCTGTTTTGTCACGCATATTCTGAACGTGTGCTTTCACGGTACGTAGGGACATACCGAGTTTTTCGGCTATATCCGCATCGGCTTCGCCGTCAACAACCAACCGAAGAACAAGAAGCTCTTTTTCGGTGAAATCGAAATTCATCGCTTCGCCGAGTCTGAGTGATGGCGTTGTATCGGGATAAACGGAATCACCCGCCATCGTTCTGTTCATAACCTCAATGATTTCCTCTGCAGATGCGCTTTTGTACCAGAAGCTTTCAACTCCCGCTTTTCTTGCTCTTTCAATAAAGCTGAATTCGGGCTGACTCGTAACAATGATTATTTTGATATGAGGACAGCTCTTTTTGATTTTTGCCGCCGCATCAAGTCCGTTTGCATCCATTGCCGTGCAGACATCCATAAGAATAAGATCAATGGGGTTTCTGCGGCAGTAAAGCTCTGCCATTGCCGCACTTTCAATAGATTGCGAAAGCTTATATTCTTCGCTGTCGTTTATGTATATTTCAAGCAATTTGCGAGCCATAGGGTCATCTTCAACAATAAGAACGTTAATCAAAATAATTTCACCTCTTTCGGCATCTGAACAGTCATTACAAACTGCGGTACAGACTGAATTTCCATATTTCCGCCCAGACGTTCAATTTTACTGCGGAGCGAACCAAGACCGCCGCCCTCGTGTATTTCGGTTGTCGGCTGATTTCCGTCATTGGTATAATGTGCACAGTAACCGTCATCCGTTTCATAAAACTCAACGAACAGGGTTTTGGCATCTGCGTGGATAACGGCGTTGGTCAGCGCTTCCGTTGCAGCGGAAGTCAGTATACTGCCGATTGCATCGTTCATAGGGAATTCACCGCTGATTTCAACGGTAACACCTGCTGATTCCGCAATATCAATAAGCGTGTTAAGCAGACCGCTGTTCTGCGCAGGTTCAGCTTCCGTTCGGAGAACGGCGATGTTTCTGTTCCACGTGCTGATAATCGGCTGAAAATCGGCTTCGGGCAAACTCAAAGTATGACGTGTTGCGAGAAGTGCCTGACCGAGTTCGCTGTGAATACGGATTTTTGTTTCAAGCCTCTCTCTTGCCCTTGTTGTTTCGTCAACGGTTTCACCGTAGTGCCTGAGTCTTGCGTTCATTTCTTCAAGTTCTTCGTTGTTCATACGAAGTCTGTTTGTAAGCTTATGAAGGCTTGTTGTGTCGGTTGCGGTAATCTGAAAAACATTTTCAACCTTTTCACGTCTGAAGGTATAAACCGTTCCGTCAGACAGACGGTATTCGGGTTGCTTGCTGTCGGAAATACGGTGAACGTCGGGAAGAACGTCACCGTTTACAAGTGCCTTCCAGAATTTGTTGGCATTCTGAATTTCTTCGCCCGTCAGAATATATCCGAGCTCGTTCATTTTGTGGTTTACAAGCTGAACGGTACCGTTTGCTTTTGAAAAGCAAAGTCCCGTCGGAAGATGGTCGAAGCTTTCTTTTATGGAAAGCGACGAAACGCTGTTTTTGCGGTAACGGATTTCTCCGACACCAAGGAAAACAAGAAAAGCAAGATTTGCCAAAATATAAATCAGAGAATATTCCGCATTTTCAAGAAGCACTATGCTCGGATAAGGAATATCACGGCTGAAAATAAATGCGTTGAGTCCCGTTGTAAGAATAACAAGCAGAGCAAAGCCCGCAAGATTGAAAAGAGCGGTAAACACCTTTGTCAGAGGCTTGTAATCACGAAAAAAAAGATTCGGCACACAGCAAATATTTATTACGGCTTCAAGGAACAAAACCGACATAAATAACGCCTGAATATAAGTTCCCGTTTCAAGAAGATTAATCATCCGATGCACCTCCTTCGGAAAGGAGAATACAAACCGCAACATCGTTTTCATCAACGTCGCAGGTAACACTTCCGTCGGCTAAAGAAAGCGTGTTCAGCGCAGAAGTATCGGCACCGTCATTCAGACCTATCTGGAGATTAAGTTTAATAACGGAGTTTTCACATTTAAGCGATACCATAAGTGCATTGACATCATCAACAAATGCTTCAACCGTTTTTTCAAACAAGTCGTAAACAGCAACCGCATTTTCAAAATACAGACTACCCGAGCACTTGCTTTTTAATGATGAATGAACGCCGAGCAATCGGATATTGTCAAGCGATTCACGAAGACAGAATTCAAGCTCCGATGATGAAATAATTTTGTCTTCTTCGCCAAGCAAAAGCAGATTGCTTCTTCGTTTTATGTATGCGCTTATAACACAGATTT
>JAZQKN010000050.1:0-16085 GCA_045542175.1 Acutalibacteraceae bacterium
TTTTTTATAATGTTTTTTATTCGGGAAGTTTATCGCAGAAAAGCATTGTTGTGAGTGCCGCCTTTTGTTCTTCGGTCGGGAGAGCGAGCACTTCCGCCTTGAGAAGCTGCTCAATAACGGTCATTCTCATTCGTCCCTTTGTCCATTTCAATTTGCAGGCGATTTTATGAAGCTTAAGCATATGGTCTGCAACGCAGTCTTTTGTAAGCTCATAGTATTCTTTGCAGTATTTTTCAAGCTTTTTTTCAAGCTTTTCGTCGGGGTCGGGAATAAGACTCATAAATTCATCACCGCCGTAAGTGGAAACTATCATCGTAACCTTATCCTTGCCGCCGTCATTAACAAGATAACCCTTTTCATAAAGGCGCTGATATTTTTCAAGAGAAACTTCATCCTTGCTGATTCTGCCTGAAATATGTTCATACAGGCTGTCAAAATCGCTTTCAAGACTGTCACGCCATCCGCCTGTACGGCTGTCATAATATGTATCACACTGCCAGGCAACGGTTGAATATCTTTCATTTGTTCTTGTCATATCTCCGCAGGTATTATATTGTTTGTTGCGGCTCAAATCAAAATCGGGTTCAACTTCTGCAAATGCACTGTAAATTCCGCCGTCTTTTCTTTTGACACTGTATTTTTCAAGTTCTCTCCACACTTCGATATCCATTGACTTTTTGCCGACAGCAAGGATAACTGCAGACCAAAGAAGAAGGTTCATGTCATTATCGGGAATGTAAATTTTGCTCATATCAAGCTTTTTAACCGCTTCAAAAACAGAAGGAATATATTCTTCGCAGAGAATTCTTGCATACTCTTCATTGAGAAGCTGCTTTTTTCTGTCGATTTCATCCGTTGTTTCGGTTATATATATATTTGTTCTGTATTTTCCGCCGCCGAGTTTATCCATGAAGCCGTATTCCTCAAGAGTTCTGACTTCATCTTCAATGAATATAGGTGAAACGCCAAGCTCTTCTGCTATTTCTTTGACGGTTTTGGGTGAATAATATGCTGCATAAGCGATATTCTGAGTAAGACTGTTGTGAAGGAAATCGGATGTGTCACCTTTACTGCCGGGGCAGCCGTTGTGACCCATATTTATAAATTTAACAGGATTAATTCCGAGAGTACCGGGAGTTCTTTTCATTTCAATACCTTCTTTCAAGCTGTTTTTGGCTTCATAAAGATGCCATTTGACCGTTCCGAGAGGGATGGAAAGCTTTTCCGCAATATCGCCGAGCTTAAGATTATCATAATAATGCATGACAACGATTCTGCGCTGGGTTTCCGAAAGATAAGCAATCTCACGTCTGAGATTTTTCGTTTCTTCTGCATCGATTAAATCCTTTTCATAATCAACGCTGTCAGGCAGAAACACCGAATCAATTGCAAGGTGTGCACTCTCCTTGCGTTCGCCGATATATCTTGCAAAAACATTGCAGGCAATGCGGTAGATATAGCCGTTGATGTTAGCTATTTCGTCCGCTTTCAGCAGCGAGGAATAAACCTCAAGGGTTATTCTTGAAGCAAGCTCCTCCGCTTTGTCGATATCCGTCATTTTTGAAAGTGCAAAGCCGTAAAGCTTTTTGTAATATCCGGTTATGATTTTGTCGGCTCTTGATTTTTCCATTTTACGCATCCTCTCTGAGCGTTTTCGAATATATAGTGACACCGCTTGAAAAAAGGTTGGAAATTATCAAAAATATTTCTTTGAAATTATTTTATAGGATGTTTAAATCAAAATCAATGTTTTCTCTACAAGAAATAACAACGGAGCTGTTTTTTACAGAAAACAGCTCCGTTTTAAAACTTTTATTTAAAATTCACTGTGATTTTATGGTTACCTGTGCCTGTTTTGATTTCGATATGGCTTCTGCCTGTTTCTCCGAGAGGAATTAACTTATATTCACCGTCGGTTTCAATGCTTTCAATCTCTTTATGAGCAAATATTACGGTGGGCACATCAAAATCCCTATCCTGATGAAATTCGAGAACGAAAGAATTCTCCTCTCTGTCATGACGGTATTTTACGATATCGCCGCAAACAGCAACAGGAAACGGTCTTGTAAGATGATCAAGAAACGGCAAGTCGTACACATACATAGTCATAAAGAATGTGTAAAACGCCTGACTCCATTGATTTTGGTCAAAATAATCAAGAAGGAAATCAATATGCTTAAAATAATTCTCACTCTCTGAATAAGAACCCCATTCACCAACAATAACGGGAACGTTCCATGCTTCCTGAGTGTTTTTCTTTTCATCAAAAATAGTCTGCACTCTCGCGTCGCTCGGATAATCATATGCAGGTGTGTCAACCATAAGGTCATATCCGTGAGGAGAATAGCAAAGCTTTTCTTCACGCTTGCCGTCATAATTTACGGCAGGCATACTGAACGGAATGCTGATGTTGGTATAATAGCAGCTTTCAACGATTATGATGCCGTTATCTGTAACTTCTCTTATTCCTTTTGAAAGTTTGTTGATGAAATCGTAATAAACGCCCTCATCAAACTTCTTTTCAAGCGGAAGGCCTGCTCTTGTGACCTTCCTGAAAAGGTCGGGATCTTCAAATGGCTCAAGAACAGCCGGCATATCTTTTTTCAGCAAATGCTTGAGCATTTTCATTTTTGGGCAGCGCTTATCCGTAATTATCGTTTTGGCAAGGCTCATAATAAGCGTTCTGAACATCTTGCCGCCATCGCTTCCGGGGAAAGGCTCGTTGAAAAGGTCAAAGCCGAAAAGCGCGGGGTGATCCTTGACTCTTTCGGCGATATGCTTCCACATATTGATAAAATATGTCTGCAAACCGATTCCGTTAACCTCTTTGTTTGCCCAGAAGTTATCAAAACAATTATGAACAACCTTACCCCAGAAATATCCCGTTGCCCATACAAGCTTGTTCTTTTTCAGCTTTGCGCCGTCAGTAAGAGAAGCCCATTCAGGTGCACCGTCCGATCCGCCGGCAGGTCCGTACAAATCCTGATGCATATCAATAAAAACATACATTCCGTATTTATGGCACACATCCATAAAATTCACAATTTTGTCGATATATTCCTCATTGTATTTGCACGGTTCGGGTTCGATTGCTTCCCATGTAACACCGAGCCTTATAACATTAAAACCGCATTCGCTCAATTTACGCAGGTTGAGTTCTGTGTATTCGTTTGGGTTTATAAAGCAATACTTCACGTTTTTATCGGTATAGTTTATACCGTTAAAAATTCTGTGTCTGCCGTGTTCATCAATGAAGCGTTTTCCGTCAATGGTTATTCTTTCCATAGCAACCTCCGAAACCATATAATTCAATTATATTCCAAATTGACATTATTGTAAAGTTTTTGTGTTTTTTGATTATATAGTGATGCATTCCGAAAAAAGGTTGGAATATTTTTGAATTATTTTTTTGCTTTCTTGTATTCACCGAAAAGTGACTTCGTATGATTTACATTTAATGTTTATTTAAGAACAGAAAGTATTTCTTTGAATTCATCAGTCGCCTTAAAATCATCAGACAGAGGATATTTTTGAGTTAACAACTCCTTAACTCGGCTTTTGGCTATAAATGTACTGCCAAGAGTGTGCTTATCAAATTCCTTGCCTTCAAACATCGTTGAGTGCATAGTGGTAATTCTGTCCATGTTGTCAAATTTAATTGCAAGTTCGGCAGACTTTTTGAAGTTATGAATTGCATTTTTATAATCATTAAGTTTGAAATATTTCACTCCCAGATGACCGTAGAGATTCATCATTATTCTCCACATCTTGCCGTAGTTTCCGTCATCATAAGCAAATTCAAGATATTCAATTTCTTTTTGTACGGATTTTATCTGCCATTCATCGGTACATCTGTCGTTGTAGAAATAAAAGTGCGAGTAAAATGTTGTGCGGAGTAAAAAGCTTTCTTCAATTGCATTTTGAATTTTGGTGTTGTGTTCGGGGTGATCTACGGGATAAAAGGTGCCAAACATTTCTTGTCCATCTCTCATTCTTGGCATCTCTTTTATGATTTTTTCACAGTCCTCAAATGTTATGCCGCTTCCGTCTTTTAACGAAAGCTCTTTATAAAGTTCGGCGATATGTCTTTTGGCAGAAATCCGTATTTTATCGTTGCTGCAATTTTGCTTGATATTTTCGTATATCGCAATTATTTTTGCAACATTATCAACCGTCTTTTCTTTGAAGTGAACAAGACAAGTCATATATCTCAAAAGAACACGAAAGTCATTAGGGAATTTTTCTTTAAGTCTGTCTATTATTTCCTGTTTTAATTTTTCATCTGAAAGATTATCATAAACTTCAAGTTCTTTGGTGATTTCTGCTTCATCCTCAACTCTGTTAACACCGAGCAACTCATCGACGCTTACCTTGAAAAATCCTGCAATTTCAGGAAGCATAGTAATGTCGGGAAAACTTTCACCACGTTCCCAATTGCTGACACTTTGAAAAGTAACGCCCAGAAATTCTGCAAGAGTTTCCTGAGTGAGCTCTTTTTCTCGCCTTAATTTTTTGATGTTTTCACTTAAATAAATTGTCACTGTTCTCGTCACCTCTGATTAGATTCATTGACCGGTCTGTTCATATAATAACGCATCGAAATATAAAAAACAATAAAATATCCTTTGAATAGTTTTCAAGAGATGCTTGAAAAATTCAATCGCAAATCCAAGGAGGTAAAATTAATGTCAAATACAAATCTCAACAACAAATCTGCCTGCAAATTTGAAAGCAAAATAAAGAATGAAAAGAAAATTGAAATTCTTGAGCATCAGAAACAGCGACTTGAGAATCGCATCGAATATCTCACCAAAGGCGACAGAGCAAAACGTACTCACCGTCTTTGTGAAAAAGGCGGTGCGATTGAAAATGTTTGCCCCGAAACAAAGGATATGACTTCTGCAGAATTTTATCAGCTTGCTGAATTCATTTTTGATCTGCCCGAAGTGAAAAAGTATCTTGAAAGGTTTGAGTCGTAATGTCACTTTTTCATTTCCACGTTACACAGATAAAACGGAGCGCGGGTCAAAGTGCCGTTGCGTGTGCCGCTTACCATGCAGGCGAAAAATTAAAGAGTGAATGTTACGGTGAAGTCAGCGACTATACCCGAAAAAGCGGTGTTGTTGAATCAGGAATTATGTTGCCCGAGTATGTTTCGCAAAATCTTTCCGACAGAGAAACTCTGTGGAACGAGGTTGAGAAAATCGAAAAAGGAAAAAAGGCTCAGCTTGCTTACAGCTTTGATTTTGCATTGCAGAATGAATTTACGATGGAAGAAAATATTTCACTTGCAAAGAAATTGACCACTTGATCCCGATGACAGACACTATATAAAACGTAAAGCAGACCTTGACGATCGTCTTTACAAGATGTATGATAAGATAGAAGATACAGAGAATCTGTTGATTGCAACAAGAGCAAAGAAAACGGCAATCGAAGCCGAAAAGCTGACTGCCGACAACATTTACAAAGTGTTGATTTACTTTGACAAGCTGTACGCCGTTATGGATGAATATGAACGACGTAAATTTATGGAATCTCTCGTTTCCGAAGTCCACGTTTATGAAGAACGTAAGCCAAACGGTCAGTGGCTGAAATCCATAAAATTCAAACTCCCTATCATAGAAGAAGATATGGAGATTTGTTTGGACAATGAACCACACGTCGAGACGGTAGCTTTGCTTGAAAAAGAATAACTTTTACAGAGTGTTGTCTTGCGGCAACACTCTTTTTTCTGCCTTATATCAACAAACCGTTCATTGCTTTTTCCGTCACAATATATCAATTCCGAAAAACAATCTGAAAATATATCGACAAATGCAACCAATTTTGTTTGTAATTTGAGCATAGTCAAATTAGTATATATACAAATTTGTGGGAAAGAGTGATTCTTATCAGAAGAAGAAAGGTTAACACAACCAGGCTGGAAATTATTCAGGTTGCAACGAATATGTTTATTGAAAAGGGATATTCGTCAACAACCTTCAGAATGATTGCAGATGAGCTTGATATAAGCACAGGGCATATAGTTTTCTATTTCCCGTCAAAAGAAGCTCTGCTTGCCGAGCTTGTTGAAATGATGTGCGATTTTCAATGGAAAATGATGAAAGACGAGGCTGACGACGGAATAAGCGCTTTGCTTGCGGTTTGTCTTGAACTGATGTCAATGGCGGCAATATTTCCGCAAGCGATTGGCACAGACCCCATTTGTGCCTGCGGTATGGCTCATTATTAATTGAACAAACGAAAAGCCGACGAGTAAAATCCGTCGGCTTTTTGATATTAACTGTCCGTTAATCCTCAACCATATTTCTGACCTTTTGCGGGGTGAGAATATCTGCGAATGCGTAGAACTTTCTTGCGTTTTCGCCAAGAATGAGTTTCTTGTTTTCTTCTGAAATTTCAGCTGTTTTCTCAATGAAATCAAAGCTCATTTTGTAGGTAATTGCCGTCATCGTGCGGGGATAATCACTGCCCCACATAAGTTTTTCAAACCCCACAAGATTTGCAGCTTCATTTATTGCTTTAACGGCAGAGGGATACGGATAAAACTCACCGTTGAAAAGCCAGGTTATGCCGCCGCTTTCGATAAACACGTTCTTGTTTTTTGCGAGTTTTATCTGTTCAAGCCAGTTTTCTCTTGTGACCATTCCGAAATGTCCGATTGCAATACGCAAATCGGGGAACATTTCAATGATTTTCTGCATCATTTCGGTTTGTTCGTCACCGTCTGCAAGATCAATTGAAATGAATTTTCCGTTATCATTTGCAACTCTGAACGGTTCAAGGTGATTGAGCAAGTTTTTATCTGTAAGTCTGCCTGCGCAGATTTTTATGCCGTCAAAACCCGAAATATCTCCAAGCGGTTTTTCTTCATACAAGGCACAGATTTTTATTCTGTCGCTTTTGCATTCAAGCAAATATCCGTCCTGATTGCCGTCAATATATTCCTGAGTAATAACAGCACCGCTGACACCTGCGTAATCCATATTGGCAAGAAAACGTTCAACGGAATTCTCGCCGTCAGTCATATAAGGCGGCATCATCTGACGGATTTCGCCGCCGAAATCGCTTTTACCGCCCCCGACATCATAAACAGGCTTGCCGTTTACGATTCCGTTTTGTTTTTTCCATAAATGAGCATGTGCATCAATAATCATAAAGTTACTCCGTCTTTAAATATTGCAATTTCACGGTTGCCGAGAATTTCGTTTTTGGTCATTTCTCCGTCGGCAACTCTTTTTATAAGCTTCAATAATTCAGCGGCTTTTGCACCTTTATCAAATCCGTATGCAGAAAAATCAATCCAATGAGATTTTTTTGTTGCGATACTGTCGTTTGATGCGATTTTTATTGTCGGCACCGCGCCACCGAGAGGAGTTCCTCTTCCCGTTGTGAAAAGAACAAGATGACAGCCAGCCGCCGCAAGATTAGTTATTGAAACAATATCGTTGCCGGGACCGTTCAGAAGGTTAAGTCCCGATTTTGTGACGGTGTCACCGTAATCAAGCACATCAACAACGGGAGCCGTTCCGCCTTTTTGAACGCAGCCGAGAGATTTTTCTTCAAGGGTTGTAATTCCGCCCTCTTTGTTGCCGGGTGAAGGATTTTCTGAAACAGGCTGACCGTGGTCTTTGAAATACTGCTTGAAGTTATTGATAAGATTAACGCTTTTGTCAAAAACTTCTTTGTTGATGCATCTGTCAAAAAGAACGGTTTCCGCACCGAATATTTCGGGAACTTCGGTAAGCACCGCCGTACCGCCCATAGCACAGATTTTATCGGTAACCTTGCCGACAACGGCATTTGCGGTAATACCCGAAAATCCGTCAGAGCCGCCGCATTTCAGACCGATTTTAAGCTTTGAAACGGGCACAGGTTCACGCTTATCGTTTGAAGCAGTTTCTTTTAATTCTTTAATCAGTTTAATGCCTTGTGCAATTTCGTCTTCGCAGTCCTGAACCGAAAGGAATTTTATTCTTTTCTCATTCCAACTGCCGAGAACCGCTTTCATTTCGGGAATATTGTTATTTTCGCAACCCAGACCAAGCACAAGCACGCCGCCTGCATTGGGATGGTTGATAAGTCCTCGCAGAACTGATTGTGTGATTTTCATATCATCGCCAAGCTGACTGCAACCGTAGGGATGCGAAAAGCAGATTGCCCCTGTTTTTTCTGCCAGTTGCTTTGCGATACTGTTGACACAGCCGACGGTCGGCACAATCCATATATCGTTTCTGATGCCGACGTTACCGTTTTCACGGATATAGGCGTTGATTGTGAACGGTTCTTCGGGGGTCAACTCTTCAAAATTCGGTGTATATTCATAAGAAAGAATATCGCCGAGTTTTGTTTTCATATTGTGAGAATGAACAGATTCGCCCTCTCTGATATCTTCGGTTGCGTACCCGATGGGATAGCCGTATTTGATTATATCCGCACCCTTTTCAATGTTGCAAAGAGCGATTTTATGACCCGTTTCAAGGTTTACGCAAACGTTATCTTTTTCGTTTATTCTGACAGTATCCATTTCATCGTTTCCTTTGCACCGACGGTGTCAATTTTATTGTAATATTCAGTAATGATTTCAGCCATATCCGAAAGGTCGGTCTGCCATAATGAAGTATCTGCAAGAATTTCAGCAATACTGCCGTTTTTCATTGCTGACACAACGCTTTCTGCATCCTCGGGAGTACCGTTTTTATAAAAATAAATAAGGTTTGCAAGTGAAAGTGAAAGTCCTTTGGGATATGCTCCGTTTTGCTCTTTGTATTCAAGCAAAGTTGGGAGCACTCGCACGGAAAATTTGCTCACGGAATTCAGAGCAATTGAACACCATTTATGCGCAATAAACGGATTTCTGAAGCGGTCAAAAACGCTGTTTGCAAAAGCAACACTTTCTTCGTTTTCGCCGATTGTGGGCAAAATTTCCTCTTTCATACATTTGTTGAGGAATGCGTAAGCAATTTCGTCATTCATCACTTCGCCGACAGTTTCAATCCCTGAAAGCAAAGCACCTGCAACAAGTGAAGTGTGTGCACCGTTAAGGATTCGCACCTTTATTTTTTTATAAGGCTTTGCGTCGTCTGTCCAGACAACGTTGAAGCCTGCTTTTTTAAGGGGAAGTTCTTCTTCAAAATCGCCTTCAACAACCCAGAGATGGAATATCTCCGCCGTATCAAGGAATTCATCGTCGGGGTGGATATCCTTTGTTTCATCATTCGGATAACCTGTAACAATTCTGTCAACAAGGGTGTTTGCGAATTGATTTTCAGTTTCAATCCAATCGGCAAAACCGTTTTCAAGACCCCACAAATCGGCATATTTCAGAACGCATTTTTTAAGCTCTGCGCCGTTATTATCAATAAGCTCGCAAGGCAGAATTATAAAACCGTCAAGTCCGTTTTTATAGCGTCTGTAAAGAAGCTGAGTTAGTTTTGCAGGGAAGCCTTTGCAGGGCATATCCTCAAATTTATCGGTATCATCAAACGCAATTCCCGCTTCGGTAGTGTTTGAAACTATAAAACGAAAATCGGAGTTGTCGGCAAGCGACATATATTCTTCAACGTTTTTATAAGGGTCAACACATCTTGAAATTGACTCGATAAAATGATGTTCGCATTTTACTTCGCCGTTTTCGATTCCTCTTAAATAAAGGTTATATTTACTGTTTTGTGCATTCAGCAAGGCGCATTTTCCGCCCGCTCTCGGCTGAATAACAACGGCTTTGCCGTCATAAAGACCCTTCTTGTTCATCACGTCAAGAAAGTAATCAAAAAAGCCTCGCAGAAAATTGCCTTCGCCAAACTGAATTACCGTTTCTCTCATATCAATCACCGATTTTTATCAGAAGTTTTGCAAGTGTACCGTCGTTGTTTGCGAGCGCTTTGAATGCATCAAGTGCATCAGCCATATCGTAAACACCGCTGACCATTTTCATAACGTCAGCTTTACCCGAAGCAACAATATCAATGTTATTGATAAAATCATCTTTGAGAGCGTTTCGGCTGCCGTGAATGTTAAGCTCTTTTTTGAGAATGATTGAGTGAACAAAATTTGTTTCACGCTTGCCGTTACCAATCAAAATGATATTTGCGGCAAAAGCGGCATTTTCGATGCAGCCCAGAAACGTTTCGGGAGCACCGCAAGCCTCAATGCAAACGTCAAAGCCGTTGCCGTTTGTGAACTCGTTTGTGAATTCTTCAAGCGACTGATTTTTGGTGTTTACAACCGCATCCGCACCGTATTCTTTGGCAAGTTCAAGACGGTTGTCAAGAATATCAGCAACAACGATTTTGTTGCATTTCTGCTTTGCGGCAAGAAGTGCAAACAGACCGATGGGACCTGCACCGATTACAAGCACGTTATCCGTTTCTTTTATTGTTGCACGGGACACTGCGTGCTGTGAAATTGAAAAAGGCTCGATGAGTACCAATTCCTGCGCAGAAAGACCTTTGCCGTCATAAATTCTTTCAATCGGCATTGAGATATATTCGCAGAATGCACCGTCACGCTGAACACCCATTGTCTGATTATCAGTGCAGCAGTTAACAAAGCCTCGTTCACAGCTGTAACAACCGCCACAGTTGAAATAGGGGTTGCAGGTAACGATGTCACCAACCTTAAGTCCCCTGTCATTTTCGGGGATTGATACGATTTCAGCCGAAAATTCGTGACCGGGAATTCTGGGATACGTTGTAAACGGCTGATTGCCTGTAAACGATGCCACGTCAGCACCGCAGATACCTACGTAATTAACCTTAAGAAGTGCTTCGCCCTCTTTAATCTCGGGCATCGGTACTTCTCTGATTTCTATTTCATTGGGATTCGGAATTACAATTGCTTTCATTTTATTTGCCTTCTTCTATATATTTTTTGTTCCAGATAACGCCCGTTTTAAGCGGCGCACCTTTGCAGAAAATTTTGCTTTCGTAAGCATCAAGCGGATTGCTGATAAACTCATCTTTATCAATCAGCTCAACAACCTCGTCATAACGGCTGTCAACAAGCACTTCAATTGCCTTTTCCATATGCTCCTGACGGAAGTTGATTGAAGCAAAAATCAGATGGTTTTCAAAGCCGAACGGCATTGTGTCGTACGAAACAACAGGACCCAATGAGAAGCTGTTGTAAACACCGTTGCAGCCGAGAACCTTGTGCTGAAAAGCGATTCTGTGCTCAACGTTGCTGCCGCTTGTGCCCACAAACATCGTTCCTCTGCCGCCGATTTTTTCCATAATCTTTTCTGCGGTTTCTTCTTCGGAAAGACCGCTTGTGCAAAGATAATCCGCACCTGCGATTTCCTTTGAGAAAGTAACCTTTTTGCAGTTTTCGTCGCTTCTGCCAACAAAAAGAATCTGTGCATCGGGATGATTGCGTTTTATCTGGTCGGCAATAAAAAGACCTGTCATACCGAGACCGAAAACAACGGTTTTTGAGAAAATATTTTCTTTTGCAAGTCTGCGTGCTTCAGCTTCGGAGCATTTATGTTTTGCCATTTCAACTCTAAAATTCTGTGCTTCGCCCAGATCCTCCATACGCTCAAGCTGGAAGATTGCGCAGGCATACGGGTCAGCAAACGAAAGTTTCTTTGCAACCGACAAAGGCAGTTTTTCAAGCTTTTCATATTTTGCAGGCAGATGCAGAAGCATATCGGGGTTGAAATAATTTTTGTCGCAGAAAAGTCCGTCAGCACCGTCACAGCCATATTCAAAATATGTTTCGTCCTCTGTGTAACGGGTAGGGTCGTAGCTGTCGCCGCCGCGGATGAGCACAATCGCAAATCTGTTTTCAGAAGGCACCCAGACAACACCCTCGTGACCGTTGATGAGTCTGCTTTCGCCTTCGGGGAATTTTGCTGAAAGCTTGCCGTCTCTGCCCATTTTCATCAGCTCAAAATCTGTTCCGCAAAAACCCTGAAAAACGGGATAGGCTTCAACGCCTTCAAGCAAAGGCTCACCGCGAAGCCTCTGCCTTTCGGGGTTTATCAAGTTAATTTCGCCGTATTTTATCGGCAAATCTCTGTCATTCTGAAAATATGTACCGTAAGTTTTCATCGAATCACCTTTAATTTTATATCTTGATATATAGTAACATCTTAATTCAGTTTTGTAAATAAATTATAAATGCGAAACCAAACCGATTTTTTGATTTTTTAAGTTTTATGAATTATTTATACTCGCAAACACATACTGATACTTTATATAAATTTGTTGCTTTTTGTCTTATGAGTGATATAATTATTCTGATAAAGATTTAATAGCTTAAAAGGATGGTTAAAGTGAAAAGCAAAAGACAAATTGCTGTTGAAAATCGTGAAGCTACACTCAAAACCTTAACACAAATTGATAATAATCTTTGGACAATGGTATATAAAAGTTCTTACGGCCTTGACAGCCTTTTAAAAAAGGGCTCAAAGGGTATTATGGATTCTGTCAAGCATCTTCAGAATGAGGTTAAGATGGGCGGACTCAGTGTAAATCCTGATAAAGACGGCTTTGCTTGCTCAACCTTTAACGCACAAAATCCTGATGGGGATTATATTCTCGGCAGAAACTTTGACTACAAGGCTGCACCTTGTCTTGTTTGCTGGACTGCACCTGAAAACGGTTACAAAGCGGTTTCCGTAGTTGATACTACATTTTTCATTCACGGTACAAAGTATTTTTCGATGTCAAAGGCAAAAAATCACCTTCGTGCTATGGGCGCTCCTTACACATCAATGGACGGTATAAACGAAAAGGGATTCTCTGTTGCGGTGCTTGAAATCAAGTCAAAGGCGACAAAGCAAAATACAGGAAAAACGCCCATAATCACCACTGTTGCAATTCGTGCCGCTCTTGATAAATGTGCAACTGTTGACGATGGAATCGAGCTTTTTGCATCTTACGATATGCACGATTTGTTAGGTATTAACTATCATTATCAACTTGCAGACGCCAACGGCACAAGCGCAATTATTGAATATGTTGATAACAAAATGGTTGTAATCCGTCAGGACGAAGGTAAAAAGAATCTTATTCTCACCAACTATTTCCTGACCGAAGGCGGAGACAATCACGACGGACGCGGATATGACCGCTATGAGCGTATTGAAACAACTCTTAACGGAAAAAACGGCGTAATTACCGAAGATGATGCAATGGATTTGCTTTCTCAGGTTGCACTAAATTATCAACACAAAACGCTGAAGCATATGGTTATTGCTCTCTGGAGCGCAGTTTATAACTGTAATGAAAAATCAATGCTTTTGTGTGCCGGAATGGATTACACAAAAAAATACAAATTCTATGTTGACAGACCGGGTGAAGTGATTAAACTTTAATTACAGACAGGTTTATTGAACTGTGGTATAAATCCAAAGAGGTGATTTTGTTGCAAAACGCAAGAAGAAAAAATATGTTGTATGCACCTCTGATATCAATAACAAATAATAGCATAAAATAAAAATCACCGTCGGAACCGTTGATCGCCTGCTCTTCATAAAAAGAGATAAGGCTCTTAAGAACAAAAAAACAACGGAGCTTATCGGTGAAGTCGGTGTCGGATTTTTCCTTGGTGACGGTGTTCACACCGAAGGTACACCTGTTTATAACTTTATTTCGGGAATACTTAACAGATTTTCATTTGTGCTTAAAAAGGTTGAGCCGAAGCTTTCGAAAGACGTCAACAAAGTTGATTTGAGAAATATGCTTCTTGATACTATCGGAAACAATAAAGACTTTTCGGATAACAAAGCTGAATTCACATTAAAATAATAAAGAAAAGGAAATCGGAATATGAAAAAAAACGTCAAAAAAATCATAAAGAAAACCGTTTTAATCGCATTGCTGGTGTCGGTTGTTATTCTGATAACAGGAATAATCTATTTTGAGATTGAACCCGAAAACACCAACATAGACTATAATCCCGCAAACGCACAGAACGTTACGGATAAAACAATAAAATTCAATTCCGACGGCAAGCTTAAAATACTGCATATTGCCGACACGCATCTTAACTATGACAAGCATTTCGATGCATCGGTTTGGGTAATCGCTGAAGCCTGCGACGTGGAAAAGCCTGACCTTGTTGTACTTACAGGTGATAATACACACCCCAACGAAGACCCCGAAAAAACCAAAAAGCTTATCAACGCTCTGATGAATATATTTGAATCAAGAGATATTCCCGTTGCCGTGACCTTCGGCAACCATGATTCAGAGGCAGGCCCGATGTCAAGAAAAGACATTATGGATTATTACAAAACCTTTTCTTGCGTAATAACCGCAGATGAATCCGTAAACTTCAAAAACTGTGCAACGTTCAACATTCCCGTTCTTGCTTCCGACAGTGACAAAGTTAAATTCAATCTCTGGGTATTTGACTCAGGCGATTATGATGAGGATGATCCGAGACATTATGACCGCGTACGCACCGAACAGATTGAATGGTATAAGGAAACCTCTGCAAAGCTTCAGAATGAAAACGGCGGAGAAAAAGTCAATTCGGTTGTTTTTCAGCATATAATTGTGCCCGAAATTTATGATGTACTTAAAAAAGTTGATTCAAAACAACCTTATGCAATTAAGCATATTTATAACGAAGATGAATATTATATGTTCGACCCTGAAGAGGTTAACTACGGAATGCTCAACGAAAAGCCTTGCCCCGGATATTACAACGACGGTCAGTTTGATGCACTGGTTGAAAACGGCGATGTGCTCGCAATGTTTACCGGTCACGATCACACAAATGCCTTTGGAGTAAGAAATCAGGGAATTGATATTTATACTTCTCCCATGACCCGTTACAAAGGTCTGGCTTATACTACACAGTACGGCTACCGTGTGGTTGAAATTGATGAAAGTGATACTTCAACCTATGAAACAAGAGTTGAGCGTCTTTATGACGTTTTTGGTCTTGATTATATAGAAACCGCAAAAGATAACGGTGACAAATATTCAAAGCGAATTGCTTTTGAGCTTGCGGTAAAGGGTAGTGTTCAGGAAGGCTTTATGAAGCTTTATCAATCCGTTGTTGAACTAATTACAGGCAGACAGGTTACATATCCTGATTAAAAGCCAGCCAAATTCCAATTCATAGAACTCCTTCGATTTTATCGAGGGAGTTTTCTTATGCAAAACGTTGAAAATAAAACAAAAAATATCGTCGGCGTTATAACGAACTCGCGTTTTCTCCGTTTTTCTCTTGTTTTCTCACTTTTTGATTTTGATCAAATCTGAATATTAAACTTTAATAAAGCCTGAATCCGTTACACATCAACGGTTTCAGGCTTTTTACTATTATCCGACAAGGTGTAAGTTGCAACTTTTTGGACTTTCATCATAATGTATAATAACAGTTTAGCAATCCAATATTGTCAATTAAAAAGGCGTATCGTTTTTATATCATGTTTTAAAGGGGTATTCAAAGCATCACTATTCCAACAAATATAAATTTAAACGAATTCAGCAGTTGAAAAACTGTAGATTATATCTGTCTTCAGGCAAATCATTTATTTTCTTTATACCACTCTTTGTGTCTGCTCATATAAAATTTATATGCAGGAGTTTTCTTGATATCATTTACAAACGTAAACCATCCCTCTTTTCTGGATTTCGGTATATATTTTTTATAAACTTCAATATTTTCAGAAATATCAACCACCAACTCAATAAATGACAAAATCCGATCCATGTCTTCGGTGTTTTCATCAACAGGTTCGCCGTAGTAAATATATTTCCTGAGTTCAGGCTTTTCAATCAGTATTCTGTCTATTTCCAATGAATTCGCAACAAAATTCTGATAAATTTGACTGTTGATTGTTGCCTTTAAATTATAACTCTGATAAATCAACCCCACTAAACTTGCAACAGATATTAACAAAGTTATAAAATTAAACAAATCCATAATTCTACTCTCCTAACTAATGTTTAAAAACATATTATCATATTTAGTTCAAAAAGTAAATCTGTTTTGTATAAACCGCAAATTCTGACAAACAATAACAGGGCAACAAAAAATTAGCGTAGGAGCGGAATGTGTTTGCTCGCAAAAGGCACAGATTATCCCTACAGCAATTAAGGAGAAAGATATAAAATGAA
>JAZQKN010000051.1:0-3448 GCA_045542175.1 Acutalibacteraceae bacterium
ACCTTTCTTTACGAACGCTATAAACTCGTCAATCTCTGCCGTTATTTCATAAGTACCCTTTGTGTATATCTTTTTATCCTTGGTTAAAATCCATTCACCGTCGGGAATATAAACCGTCTTCACCGTCTGACCCTGCTCGACGATAGGTGCAAAAATTATATCATCGCCGAACATATACTGACTGTCAAGTTTATAACAGTTTTCATCATCGGGATACTCAAAGAACATAGGCCTCATAACGGGATAGCCTTTTTCAGATGCAATATCCATCTGTGTCTGAATATAAGGTCTGAGCTTTTCACGGATAAAGATCAGATTTTTAAGTATCTCAAAGTTCTTTTCACCGAAACTCCAGATTTCATTCGGGTCACCGCTCGGCTCTTTAAGTCCGGGTGTTGGTTCAAAGTGTCTGTTACGGGAACCGTGAAGACGCATAACGGGGCTGAAAAGACCGAATTGGAACCAACGCACAATAAGTTCTTTAAAGTAATCGCTTGTAATATCCGCGCCGTAGAATCCGCCGATATCCGTATTCCACCAGGGGATACCGCACATAGCCATATTAAGTCCTGCTTTGACCTGACAAGCAAGGCTTTCAAAGGTGGATTCTATATCACCTGACCATACGAGTGAAGCAAACTTCTGACTGCCTAAATATGCGCAACGGGTAAGGGTGATTATATCGTCTCTGCCGATGGATTTAAAACCGTCGTAAGCCATTTTGGAATAGTAATAAGGATAGAGAAGTCCAACCGTATCAGCTCTGCCTGCATACCAGATGAGATTGTCAAAATGCTCGGGATGAATTTCGGGTTCAGCCTCATCAAACCAAAGAGCATCTACACCGTTATCTATGTAGTTTTCCTTCAGTTTGCTCCAGACAAAATCCCTTGCAGCGGGATTGGTAACGTCAATTTCATTCTGCCAGCCGTAGAAATCGAATACTCTGTCGGGTCCGTGGACTGTTCGCATAAGCATATTGTTATTTCTCATATGCCGGTAGTTTTCGCTGTGCTCATTTATTGTTGGCCACATAGACACAATCAGTTTTGTATTCATACCGTGAAGCTCATCTGTCATAGCTTTTACGTCGGGCCAGTATTTCGGGTCAAACTTGTAATCGCCTTGCTCTGTCCAATGGAAATAATCGGCAATAATAACGGAAAGCGGTATGCCGAGTTCCTTGTATTTTCTTGCAACCGAAAGCAATTCTTCCTGGGTTTCGTAGCGCAGACGGCTCTGCCAGAAACCCGTTGCCCATTCGGGCATTTTCGGTGCATAGCCTGTCAGATCGGAAAGTGTGGTGCAAACCTCTTTGGGTGTACCCGCCATAACGACAAAGTCCATAAATCTGCAGCAGTCACAACTCCAACGTGTACGGTTGTTTGAAAGCTCACAAAGACCCGTCGAAGGATTATTCCAAAGAAAACCGTAGCCGAGAGAAGAATAAACATAGGGGATTGTGCATTTGGCGTTAACGTTGCGTATATCTATAGAAGAACCTTTTAAGTCGAATTCATTATCCCAGCTGTGACCGAGACCGAAGAAATGCTCGTTTTTATTGGGTTCAAAGGTTATCCGTGCGCTCCACAGACCGCTTCCTTTGTTATCAAAATGACGATAATTGCTTTTGAAAGTCAGTTCCGGTTTTTCAACAAGAATAACTTCGCCGTCTTTATAAAAAGTCAGTTTGCCGTTCGGCTCAACTTTTACTTTAAGACTGCCGCAGGTAAGCGTTGCACAGTAATCAGATTCTTCAATTTCTGCATCAACGTTCTGCGGCATAAGGGTATAATTTTCTTCGGTTACCTGACAGTCGGGAAATGATTGAAAACGGATTGCATTTTTGCCGCAAGGGGTAATGCGGATCAGTTCGGTATATCGCATCAATAAAAGTTCATTGTTGTTTATAACCAGATTTTCCATTATATCATCTCCTGTAAATTATTATTTATCAATCTCTTTTGTTTGATTTGTCAAACCGACTGAGTCTTTTTTGTTTCTGCTATTCTGTCAAACAATTCAGAACAGGCTGTTGTAACTTCCCACGGAACAACAGAGCTTTCGGCTTTTCCCGATTTAATGCATTCCATAGCTTCGCTGATTTCATAGGTGAAACCGTTTACCGTTTCCTTATCTTCAAAATGTTCTCTGAGATTTCCTGAAATATCATATAAAAAACATTCGCTTGCATAATGAGGCTTCGGGATAACAATCTTTCCGTGTTTTCCGTATATTATCATTTTATCATCGATTGAGGTCATAAAAGATGCCATTAAATCTGCTAAGGTATGTTCAAATTCAATGCTGATATGATTATTGACATCCACACCGCTGTCACCCCACACAGCAGAAACATTCATATTTTTTATTTTTTGATCAATCAGATATGTAGTGATTTCATAGGCATAAACAGTAATATCTTTCGCGGCACCGCCACCGAGCAACGGGTTAAAATAACGGTTTTCTTTGTCTTCGGGAGCAGCAAAGCCGATTGAAAACTGTGAGATTTCAGGAATACCGATTTCTCCGTTATCTACCCACATTTTCGCCTTGTTGACGGCAGGTAAAAAACGGCTCCACATAGCCTCCATAACAAAAACATTGTTTCTTGCAGCTGCTTCAAAAATCTTATGCGCTTCATCCGAATTCTGAAACATAGCTTTTTCGCATAACACTGGAATGCCTCTTTCAACGCACATCATTGTAAGGCGGTAATGGTCATTCGGCGTAACGGCAATATATACGCAATCAGGTTTTTCGGCTTCAAGCATTTCAATATAACTGCCGTAATATTTATTTAAGCCGTGCTTTGCCGCAAAGTTTTTTGCCCTATCACAGCTTTTGCTTGAAATTGCACACACTTCGCAGTTATCAAGCAACGAAACCGCTTCGCAAAATTTGTTTGCAATTCCGCCCGCACCCATAATACCAAAACGAAAAACGTTCATATCAATTCTCCCAAATAATAAGTTATATTTGTTTATATATTCGATAAATTGGAATTTATAGAATTGATTATACCACTTATACCAAAATATGAAAATGATTTTTATTTTTCTTTAATAAGCACCATGCTGTAAAGCTCCAGTTCAAAGGAAAGATTATCAGTAACTGCGACAAGCTCTCCGTTGTGCCTGTTATCAACCTTATATATCTCATACGTCGCATTTTTACCTGAATCCAACGAAATCTCTTTATTGGGCAAAGAGTCATTATCTCTGTAATAAGTAAGTATAATTGTTGCTTTTCCGTTTTTATCCACACCGCAAAGAGAATAGATATTTTCAACCTCATTTTGGGAAGGGATTTCTTTTTCACAATCATAAAGGAAACCGTACCAATAAAAAGCATAGTATCCCTTTAACTTTTCATAAGTGTAAAAATCAAAAACACCGTTAAAAACCGAGGGACGGGTGTCATAATACATAAGCATATCAATTGGAGA
>JAZQKN010000052.1:0-3753 GCA_045542175.1 Acutalibacteraceae bacterium
AATGCATTATGTGCAACTACTGCGGCCTCGTCATCGAAAAAGAGCCGACCCGCTGCCTCTACGGTAAGGTGAAATAGCACAATTATCAACAAGCCATCCTGCAGGGTAGCTTTTTCATTTCAATTCAGATAAAAGCAGAATGAACCCACTCGAATGGCGACACAATGTAAGGAATTCAAGCCTTAAAACAGAATGTTTTAAGATGCGAAGCAGTTTTTATCAAGTTATTTTTTTATTCAGACAAAATGACAAAAATCCCGCAATACTTTATGTATTACGGGATTTTTTTGTAATGTATTTACGGAAATGAGCCGATAAAAGCCTTAACTTCCTTACGGGTATACCCACGCCCTGATTCAGCTTCACCGTGTGAGTACCTTTACCGTTTTCGTGCATTGACTTTTCTTATTCAACTCGTTCCGACTTTGCTGTCTTTTCGTTTATCCTCTTCTGTAAGCGACGAAAAATCCACTAAATCATGATGCATTTTTGCAAGATCGTTTCTGCTTGTTTTTTCTTTTGAACCGCTGAATACATATCCTTCCGATCTCATATACGCATTCCATCTGCGGTGCTCCAGAACCTCAATAATATTGCGTTCCTCATCGGTCAGCGCTTCTTCCTTTTTGTCTGAGCCCGGAATGCCGCATCTTATGCGAGCCTTCAAGTGAATTGCAGATGCCACAGAAGATCTGTAGTTGTATTCATAGGTCCAGAATTCTTCCTCTTTGCCCCATTTTAAATGTCGCTGCAGCGCATCGTATTCAAGCTCCGAATCAATAATGACATCCTCTGTGTATGAAGACTCCATATCACCAATGAACTCGATATCGTACTCTTGTCCGCGATAGTTTTTGATTCCGTCAAGAGCCTTCTTCTGTTGAGGGTTATATACGATTGCCTGAATTACAGGATGAATTCCGAGCCTTTCAAAATACATCCGTAAATTCACTGCGGCATTGATGTTAATGTCGTCGTTGCCCAAAGCAACTATAACGTAGGTTGCATCGTTGATTTTTGAAATCTCGTTTATAAACGTTACTGTGGCAACATCCACGTTAGGGTGAACGGTAATCTTATACTGCGCCTCGCCCTCTATTTCAACTCCGTTATAATCCGGAGACATTAGTTCGGGAGCAAGGGCAATGAATTTTTCTTCAGCCAGAGGGTCTTTGTCAAAGGCATTGATTTCAAGCTTATATCCGTCCATTTGCCCAAACCAGGATAACGCTTTTACCAGTTCCGTACCGTGGCGGCCCATTCCAACAACGACAGCCGATATTTTTTTGTTACCGTCAGGAATTTCTTTTGCATTTTCAAAAATAATGCTGCCGCGTTCATAAAGAATTCTGTTTACAAGTGATTGAACCTCACTTATTCTGCGAACCTTGATTTTGCCTTTATCAATCGCCGTTAACAGCAACTCACTCTCAATTTTCGTTGAGAAAACGTAAATATGGGTGTTGGATCTGTTTCGGTAATTTTCTATCAGCTTCAGGGATTGATTGAGATTTTCCGTTTCGTTATTACCGATTGCAAACAAATAAATCGCTCTGCTTTCAGAATGATTCCTGAAATTCATAACCAGTATATCCTTCTTGAAGCATATTGCCCCAAGCTTCTTTGCACGATCTGTTAATTCATAAATACTTTCCTCGTTGCTTTCAAAAACATCGGTAAATACGATTACAGCGTTTTTATGTTTTGATTTGATGTCACTTGCCAAAGTCAAAGACTTATCATTAAGCTCCGAAAAAACATATACGTCCTTAAAATACGAACCGAAATATTTCAAATTAGCGGACGCATTTTTAAACAGCGACAGAACAAAACCGAATGAAAATACAGGAGCAACAACGAAAATGAAGGATATCCAGACCTGGTATGTAATATTCAGCCACTCCGGACAATAAATCATACTGTTTGCAACGTTTGCGAAATCGCATCCGAAATAGAAAACCTGCATCGTATTAAAAACCGATAACAGGAACGCCCGAATATAACCGAGCGCAGATAATTCAGCTGTAACCAGGTGTGTCGGCACAAACATAAATACAGCCGAAAAAAATATGCCAGCAAACAAAGAATGAAAAGCGGTGAATTTTCGTTTCTTTGCAAGTTCACTATTATTAAACGTCAAGGAGAATACCGCCGCAAGAAACAGACATCCGATTGACAAAAAAAAGCAGGTAAACCACATAAATATTTATCTCCCATTATATACAGTTGTATATTATTATACTTTGCAAATGTAAACCCGTCAAGATTGAAGTGAACCCCAAAACTTAGACAAAATTAAATATTAAATTGTTAGCGAATGAGTTCGGTATTGTACCGGGCTCATTCCTTTTAGTTTTAAGGAAATTCTTTCATAGTTGTAGTAATGAATATATTTCTTTAATTCATCGATGAAAGCGTTAACGCTTTCGAATTTTTCACCATAGAACATCTCAACTTTAAGTCTGCCGAAAAAGTTTTCCATAGCTCCGTTATCCATACAGTTGCCTTTTCGAGACATACTTTGAGTTATGTTATGCTCTGCTAATAACCGTTGATATTCAGCATGTTGATATTGCCAACCTTGATCAGAATGGAATAGCGGTGTTGCATCAGAAGGTAATTTTTCAAATAATCCGTCTAACATCTCACGTATTTGATAGAGATTAGGACTCGTTGAAACAGAATAAGAAACAATCTCTCTATTAAACAAATCCATAACAGGAGAAAGATAAACTTTTTCTTCGCCAATCTTAAACTGTGTAACATCCGTTGTTAGTTTTTCAAAAGGCTTTTCAGCATAAAACTCACGGTTCAAATGATTATCTGCAACTTTACCAACCTGACCTTTGTAGGAATGGTATTTATCATTTTTACGCTGTTTGCCTTTCAATCCAAGTTCGTTCATTAGTTTCAATACAGTTTTGTGGTTAATTACATAGCCTTTATTATGCATAGCCATTGTAATCCTGCGATAACCATATCTACCTTTATTAGAATTAAAGGTTTCTTGTATTTCTTTCTTTTCACACTCATATTTATCTGTGTTTAGATGCTTTAGATAGTAATAATATGTGCTGCGAGCAATACCTGATAGTTTCAATAAATCTTTCAGCGGATATTTTTGCCTTAGTTCAGAGATTATTTCTGCTTTCTGCCGTTCTTTCGCTCTTCCGCAAGAACTAAGGCACTTAGTTTTTTTAAATATTCTATCTCCATTCGAAGTCTTTGGTTTTCGGCAATTAAATCTTCCTCAACCTTTTTATTTAATTTAGGTGGCCTGCCTCTCCTTTTTTCGCTAGTGGTACTAACTCTGCCTCGCCTTTCTTTCATCAGACCTTCGGCTCCTTCTTCCAAATATATACGTTCCCACCTATGTATCATTGTTGCCGCTGATGATTCAGATTGCTTTACTAAGCCATACTTGCGTGCAGCCTCTCTGTATCCTAATCGGTGTTCTCGTACATCTATTATAACACCAATCTTAAATTCTGCACTATATTTTTGTTGTATTGTTCCTTTTTTTGACATAAAAATATGCACCTCCAAAAGTGTCTAACTTTTGGGGTGCATATCACGTTCAGGGACTGTCCTTAAGCTTTTATTCGCCTATGTAAGTAAGACGCTTATAGGTTTTGCCGTCTCTTTCGACGGTTTCATTCCACATTGATGCGGGTCTTACCCAGAGTCCGCCGTCACCGTAGAGTGCCTTGTAGACTACATAGTCTTCGGTAGTTTCGCTGTGCTTTGCTATAG
>JAZQKN010000053.1:0-6883 GCA_045542175.1 Acutalibacteraceae bacterium
TGAGCCTGAGACTTAGCCTTCGGTGACTTTGCACCCACTGAAGCTGTACCGTCTGTAAGGTCAGAACCGAGCATTTCCGAACCACCTCTGCCGCGGATGCTGACGTTAGCTTCGTAAAGCTGAAGCTCTGTTACCTCACTCGGAGCACCGAGCATCTGGTCCTGAGCCTGACCGTCAAGCGGGAATGCGATAACATCACGGATTGTTTCCGTATCTGCAAGAAGCATAATGATACGGTCAACACCCGGTGCCATACCTGCGTGCGGCGGTGCACCGAACTGGAACGCATTGTAAAGTGCACTGAAACGCTTTTCAAGCTCTTCCTCCGGATAACCTGCGATTTCAAAAGCCTTTCTCATAATCTCGGGGCTGTGGTTACGTACAGCACCTGATGCAAGCTCGATACCGTTACATACAAGGTCGTACTGATATGCAAGAATCTCTGTCGGCTCCATTGTCTGGAGAGCTTCGAGACCGCCCTGAGGCATTGAGAACGGGTTATGTGTGAAGATAATCTTATCTGTTGTTTCGTCACGCTCATACATCGGGAAGTCAACAACGAAGCAGAATTCAAATGAATCTTTGTTGATAAGCTCAAGTTCGTTACCGAGCCATGTGCGGATAACACCCGCATTCTTATCTGCGATGTCTGAAACGGTGTCGCAGATAAAGAAGATTGTTTCACCGGCTTTAACGCCTGTAAGTTCAACGATTTCTCTCTTTTCTTCTTCGGTCATAACCTTGCTGATGGGGTCATCCTTAAAGCCGTAGTTTGCGCCGTCAAGAAGTGTAATATGAGCAAGACCCGCCATCTTTGCCTGCTTTGTTGCAAAAGCAAGTGACTTATCGAAGAACCATCTTTCGTTCTTACAGGGAGCAACGATTGCTCTTACGTACTTGTTCATAAAGGGTTTGAACTTAACTCTCCTGAACATATCCGTAACGTCGCAGATGATAAGGGGGTTACGAAGGTCGGGTTTATCCGAGCCGTATTTCGCCATTGACTCCGCATAGGGAATGCGTCTGAAGGGCGAAGCGGTAACGGGCTTATCGGAGAAGGTACGGAAAATATCGCTTACAACGCTTTCGCAAACCTCAAGAACTTCGTCCTGTGTTGAGAAAGCCATTTCAAAGTCAAGCTGATAGAATTCGCCGGGTGAACGGTCAGCACGTGCATCTTCGTCTCTGAAGCAGGGAGCAATCTGATAATATTTATCAAAGCCCGAAACCATAAGGAGCTGTTTGAACTGCTGAGGTGCCTGCGGAAGAGCATAGAATTTGCCGGGATGCTTACGGCTGGGCACAAGGAAGTCTCTTGCACCTTCGGGTGAGGAAGCGGTGAGAATGGGAGTCTGGATATCGAGGAATCCCCTCTCCTCCATAAGCTTTCTCATGTGACCGATAACCTTTGAGCGAAGAATAATATTATTGTGAAGAGCAGGATTTCTCAGATCGAGGAATCTGTGCTTAAGACGGAGATTCTCGTTGGTATCGTTTGAGCCGATTTCAAAGGGAAGCTCCCTTGTGCAGGTGCCGAGCACCTTGAGATTATCTGCAACAAGCTCAACAAGACCCGTATCGATTTTAGGGTTAACTGTGTTTTCGTCACGTTTTGTAACCGTGCCGTGAACCGAAATAACGGTTTCCTTGCCAACGCCCTTGAGCTGACTTTCATCGTGAACAACAACCTGTGTTACGCCTGTTTCGTCACGAAGGTCAACAAAGAGAACGCCGCCGTGGTCACGGATAACGTCAACCCAGCCTGCAAGCTCAACGGTCTGACCGATGTGAGCTTCTCTTATTTCGTTGCAACGGTGAGTTCTGTACATAATATTATTCCTCCATTACATGGTTTGTAGATAGAATATGATTTTAAAAAATAAAAAATCCCGAGAACTACACAAAGTAATTCTCGGGACGAGTAATTAAAACCCGCGGTGCCACCCGTAATTGATACCGAAAAGGTATCCGCTCTTTTATTAAAATGTGGGTATACCGGGCGAAGTGTTGCCGAACTTACTACTCGTCTGAAGCACGCTTTCAGCCCGTGACGTGCTATCTCTTGCAGACTTTCCACAAAAGCCGGGTCTTCACTTGGGAAAAATTATATCAAAAATCTTTTTTCTTGTCAACCTGATATTTATAATCATATTACATAATAATAACGGATATTCTGCCGAAAAAAGCCGTCATTTTTCCGAAATCAGGCGTTTATACTTTTTGAAATACTTGATTGCAAATATGATCAGAGCCGTTCCGATAAGCGGAAAGATTGCCGTAACAAGCATTCCCGCTTTAAGTCCGACCTGTTCGGGGGCAAGATTATAAGCCGCTCCGATTTCCTGTGCGAAACCGCTGACCTTCACCTTGTCAACAATAATCCCGAGAAGCTGCGGTGCAACGGATGCTCCGAGGTCGCCGCTGGCCGCCATAAGAGCATAAGCCGCAACTCCGAGACCCGGCAGATTTTCTTCCATCATAATAAGATTGCCGGGCCAGAGCATAGCTGTGAAAAGACCTGTCAGAATACAGGCCAAAAACGCAAAAACAACGTTTGTTGAAAGGCCTGCAACAATGTAGCATACGGTTGCGCCAATCATTCCGACAAGCAGAACTTTCATTATGTTTTTTCCGAATTTTCCATAGGATATTCTCGCAATTCCGAGAAGAATCGCAAACATTGCCATACCGAGAATATCGCCGAGAGTTTTATCGATATAAAGTGCGTTTTCCATAAAGGTTGAAACCCAGTTGGACATTGCGTTTTCGGCACAGCTTCCGAAGAAAATCGCGCCCACGCAGACTGCAAGAGCAAGCGTTCTTCTGCCCGTACCCTTTACGCCCTCTCCCGAATCCGAAGAACTCATATCGGGCATAGGTGAGGTCATAAACATAACCGCCGCAATAACGGGAAGTACAGCCCAGAAAATTGTGAGCCACATCCAGTTTTCTGCGCCGAAAACTCTTAAGAAGAGAGTACTTATTACAACAACAGTGAAAACTCCGAACGCATAAAGCGAATGAAGAACGCTCATATCCTTCTGCGGATTATCCGACGGAATCGCCGCAATAACGGGGCTCAGAAGCACCTCGGAAAGACCTGCCGAAACCGAAAAAAGTACCGTTCCGATAAGAAGTCCGACGTACGCGTGTTCTGGGAAAAGCCTCGGAAACAAAGCATATATGAGCATACCCGCCGACGTGATAAGCGGCATAATTCTGACAACCTTTTTGATGTTGAAGTGCTTTGAAAACGCGGTAAAAATCAGGTCAATCAAAAGCTGTGTGCAGAAGTTTGTGAGAACAAGCGTTCCGAGAAGCGTATATGAAATGCCGTACATATCCTGCAATGCCGCAAACAGAAGCGGCGGCAGACTGAATATTGATGACATTGTGAAGTATGCCGAGTAGCAGGCAAGTTTTGTTCGTTTGAATTTGTTTTTGTTCATTTGCTTTCTCCTGAAAAGGGGTATTTATCCGTTTGTGGCATTGCCGTTACCCTGAACGGGGATTTCTTCTCCGAGATAGGTCGGCTCGGGCTTGAATATACAGAATACAAAATCCTTGTTTCTTGCAAGAATTTCTCTTATATCCCTGTATTCCTGACCGCTGTACGTTCTGGGATTCGAAGCAACTCCGTAGGCATCAATGCCGAATGCGCGGGCATCGTAAATTGCCCTGTACAGATGGTAATCCTGTGTAACAATCAGAATTTTTTCCGCTTTGAAAATTTCCTTTGCGCGGTACATACTTTCATAGGTTGAAAAACCTGCGTGATCCATAAAAATATCTTTTGACGGTACGCCCCTGTCAAGCGCAAAATTCTTCATTACGTTAACTTCATCGTAATATTCTTTTCCGTGATCGCCGCTCATAAGCAGTTTTCGGCTTGCACCGTCATAGTAAAGCTCAATTCCCTGAAGAAGTCTGTCTTCAAGCATATGGCTCGGAGTGTTGCCGTAAACACCGCAACCGAGAACAAGAATACAGTCGTATCCTTCGCCCGCGTCTTCCGGTGAGAGAATATATTTTTCCGTGCTTTTACGTACAAACGCATCAATGCCGAAAACAGCCGTAACGCACAGCACACCTATGCACAAAAGGGAAATAAGTATTTTAAATAAAACTTTCATTTTTTCACCTTATTCAACAGCTTTATAAAGCACCAATTCAGACGCAAGAGATGAGGGTATTTTCACTGTAATACCGCTCTCATAAAGCTCTCTTCCCGAAACGGTAAATATCATTGAGCTGTTATCGAGAGTTATCTCGTAATTTTTTGAAGCATCAATGCCTTTGGGATTTATCTTAATTGCTTTCTCCCCTGCGTTTGTCATTGCGAAAACCGCAATTGCGCCCCTTGTTGAATCGGGTGCGGAAATCTCGAGAGCAGAGTATCCGCAATCAAGAGTTTTAAGCGACTCGGGAGTATGATGATAAACCTTTGATTCGTTTATAAAAGGTCTAATGAAATCTTTATAAATATCGGTGCAGTGCTTAACGAATTCAATCTGTGCCGTATTTACCGTTGCATCTGCAGGCGAAACGATATTCAGCGACATGTGAGTGAGCATTGTGTTACGCATATGAGCTTCAAACGAGCCCGCACGGTGACATCCCATACCAGCAAAAAGTCTGTCAACTCTTTCGGGAGGCAAAGCCGCAGTCATACCGTTGGTAATCATCACCGAATACGGCATAACCTGACAGTCGGAAACCCAGGTGTGATTGAAGTTTTTCATCATTCCGAGGTCTGTTCTTGCACCGCCGCCCGCACAGTTTTCAAACACCACGTGCGGATATTTTTTCTTGAGGTTTGCGTACATTTCATAAACGGCAAGGCTGTGACGGAGTGCCACACACTCAACGCCGTTTTCGGTTTCACGCATATTGAAATAGTCGCGGTAATCCACGTTATGGTCAACGCGGAGCAAATCAAGGTTATATTCCTCAATAATTCTTGAAAGCTCTCTTTCGGCATACTCAGCAACCTCAGGCTGACTCATATCCAAAAAATGACCGCTTCTTTCACCGAAAGGATTTACCGCACGCCATTCGGGATGATTCCTGTTTGTTTCAGTGAGTATTCCTGCATTTTCAATATCAACCCAAAGGCCGAATTTAAGTCCCTTTTCGCGGCAGTAATCAGATATTTCTTTTATTCCGTTGGGGTATCTGTCGGGGTCGGGTCGGTTTGTGCCCGTAAAACTACCCCATTCGGTCTGTCTGTCGGGAGGACACTCCCAGCCCGCATCAACAATGAACACTTCTCCGCCCATTGCCGCAAACTGATCGATAAACAACTTGCTTGTTCTTATATCCATATCGTGTTCTGCACCCATTCCGCAACCGATAAGGCAGGGTGACGGCTCTTTGAAAACGGACTTTCTGATATGAGAATTCATTTCGTTGACCGCATCGTCAAAATCGCCGTGAACGATGCCGATATGCACTTCGGGGGTTACGAAAATTTCGTTCGGTGCGATAATGTACATCGGACTGCGCGAGGATATTTCCGCCTTGAAAGAAAGGTGGCTTGTATCGTTTTCTTTCTGTGCGTTAAGGTCGATACTGAAACGGCAGCCACCTGAAAAAGCGGTCTGCACAAACCACATTTTGCCCATTACGTTGTTGCGGATAAAAATAAGCGGGTGACGGAATCTGTCACGGCTGTAACGGGTATCAATTCTTGTTTCTTCGGGCTGAAGGTCACGCCATACAAAAAGACCCTCTCTTGCCCATTTATCGCTCTCAAAATATCCGATTGAGTAAAGCTTATCAACCTCGTTTGAGAAGGTAAGCTCTCCCCTGTCCATACTTTCCATACCGCCGCTGATAACGCTGAGCCTGCCAACGTTCATCGGCTTATCCGAAAGGTTTTTAACTTCAAGCCAACGGGTGAAAACCTGAGTGTTGTCAAGAGACGTAAACACTTTTATTTCAATAGGTTTCAGCGTGCTTTTAAGCACAAGGCAAGCCTTGATTCCGTTTTCTGTTTCTTCTGTTGAAAAATCAACGAGTTCAAGACCCGAATCGAGAGTCAGACCGTCAATATCAAGATTAAAAGCAAAGGGCTCGGTATAGTTTCTTTTGTCAAGGCGGGTCGGAAAGCCTTTGAGAAGTGCGGGCGGATAGCCGCCTGCATTCCAGCCGCTTGAAATCAGGCAGCCGTTCAGAAACGTTTCTTCGTAAACAGCGTTTCCGCTTCTGTAACAGAAAGAAGGCGCGTCGCCCTTCTGATAAAAAACGTCACAAAATTCAGTTTTTGTTTTCATAAAAATCGCCTCTGAACCTATATGAAATATACACCAATAATTTAACACAGCACACAGGTAATGTCAAATAAAAAAGAGCGGTTTCCCGCTCTTAATTATTTTAACATATCAAGAATTTTTTCTTTTGGCTGAACACCGATTATAACGTCGGCAATCTTGCCGTTTTTGATCGCAACAAGTGTGGGTATGCTTGAAATTCCGAATGCCTGAGCAAGCTCAGGCTCTTCGTCAACATTGACCTTGCCCACAAGATACTGCGGATTTTCATTTGCGATTTCTTCAACCGTGGGAGCAATCATCTGACACGGGCCGCACCATACTGCCCAGAAATCAACAAGCACGGGTTTTTCGCTTTTAAGAACTTCGTTCTCAAAATTATCTTTCGTTATCTTTAAAACTGACATTTTGATTTTCCTCTCAATCTTTTGATTTATAGTAAAGCAAGCAATGGCAGTAACCCTCAAAATCGGGGTCTTTTATCTGCTCACGGAACTCCTGACATATGCACTTGTTCTCTTCGGTTCGCTCAAGCCTGCAGGGGCAGTAACCACCCGTGCGCTCAAGGCCTTCTTTGACCGTCTTTACTATCTCTTCATTTGTATTGAATA
>JAZQKN010000054.1:0-43428 GCA_045542175.1 Acutalibacteraceae bacterium
GAGGGTGGTTATTTTTTTGTCCGAAAACAGAAAATCGGCTTGCAGCGTAAATCTTGCTGTAAGCCGATTTTTTATTTACAGATTATCTGAAAAATATTGCATTACCTTGTCGGTGGCGTCAATTGCCGTCCACATACCCGACCCGCCGTGCTCTGCAATAACAACAACGGCAAGCGGCAAATCGTCGCTTTGCGAATAGCCGACAAACCACGAGTGACTGACACCGTTATCAAGCTGTGCTGTACCTGTTTTGCCGCACATTTCTATGCCTTCAAAAATTCCCGAGCGTCTTGCCCGATAATCGTTTTCAACGTTTGAAAGCAAAAGAGCGTCAATCTGCTTGGCTGTTTCGGGTTTAATTGTCAGCAACACTTCGGGCTCTCTTTCAATAACGCTTGTGAGGTTATCAATTTGCTTTATTCTGTCGGGAGCATAACCCGTCCCGCCGTTTGCGATTGCGCCCATTATTGCAAGGAAGTGACAGGGATTAACTAGGGTTGTCGACTGACCGATACCCGCCCAGCCGAGCTCAAGGTCATCGTTTGACGGGGGATTGTATTTATCGGGCTTGAGCCTGACTTCTCTTGCATAGAGTTGTGTATTAAAACCGAGTGCTCTGGCGGTTTTATTCAGCTTTTCTGCGCCGAGCTCAATGGCAATCTGAGCAAAAGCCCAGTTACAGGATTTGTTCATTGCCTGCTCAAAGGTGATTTTTCCGTGACCTTCGGTATCGTTGCAGACAACGGAATGCTGTTTGCTTTTTTCCTCGTCATCATAATGCCCGACCTCAAAATATCCGTCGCATTCAAATTCGCGCTCGTAAATATCGGGGATATTTTCTATCGCACATATCGCTGTTACAATTTTCATTATTGAGCCGGGGGTGTAAAGACCCGAGACGGCTTTGTCAAGATAAACGCCGGCATATTTCGGGTTTTTGTTGATATCGGAGGGCTTGTTGTTGATGTCATAGGTTGGTTTTGAAACGCTGCAAAGAAGCTCGCCTGTTTTGTAATTATAAACCATAACCGCTCCGTTATAATCTCCAAGAGCTTTATAGGCAACCTTACACGCTTCGCTGTCGATATTCATCGTGATGCTCGGACCGCGGTCGCTGTTTTTGAGGGTGTATATTCCGTCGGCAAAGGAGTAACCCGAAAGAGCCTCGGTGTAAAGATTCTGCGTGCCCGTTGAAATTATTCCCTGAGCGTCGCCGACAACGTGAAGCGTAGCCTTGCGTATAGTTGCGTCGCTGTGATAAACACGCTCGTTATCTTCGCTGTCGGCAAGAATAACGCCGTTTCTGTCGTAAATCGGGCCTGCGCTTATTACAGCCCTTGAGCGTGAATAGAGGTGTCTGTTTGCCTCGTTTGAAACCCACGTTGCACCGTTTACGGAGATATTAAGCACAAGGGCAACGACTCCGCCGATGAATGCAAGAATAAAAGCGTAAATGATATATGCTCTTCTTACGGTTATTTTCATACGGCTCTGCCTCCCTTCCGAGAGGGTTTGGCTCTGCCTGAAGGCTGATTTGCAAGGGGAGAGGAAACCGGGTCGGGATTTGGCACAACGAAAGGTGCGCCCGCCATACGGATGAATGCAAGCAGACCCCAGGAGCAAATCATACTCGAGCCGCCGCGGCTGATAAAGGGAAGAGTAACGCCCGTAAACGGGAGAAAATCCATAAGTCCGAAAACGTTGAGCGAGAGCTGGAAAAGGAGCATTCCCGCCGCTGAAACCGCGGCAATTGCATAGAAGGTTGAGCCCGCTGTTTTTGAAGCCTGAATTGCAAAAAGTGCAATGCCCGCAAAGCACAGAAGAATTACAAGGCCGATAATAAGTCCCATTTCTTCGCAGATAAGGGCGAAAACAAGGTCGGTTGATGCGGCGTAAATGTCACGCACGTGACCTTCGCCGATGCCGAGACCCTGAAGACCGCCGCAGGCAATATAAATCAGAGCTCTTGTCTGCTGATAACCTTTATCGTCCATATCGTCCCAGATGTGGCGGTAGGTATCGAATCTTGCCGCAACGGTATCCTTGAAACACAGTATCAGAATGCAGCCGATGAGAGCCGCGGTGCAGATAAGGGCAATTGTTCTTATATCACCCGACCTCATAAAGGCAATGAGAATGAAAGTAAAGAAGAAAATCAGAGCCGTGCCGAAATCCTTCATAACGAAAAGCATACCTATACAGGCAAGGCTGAAAACGATATATTTTGAAAGGCTTGTGATTGAGAGCAGCTTTTCAAGCGAAGCCGCACCGACAAAAATAAACGCAACCTTTACGAATTCGGAGGGCTGAATTGAAAAAGAATCGCCGAAATAAATCCAGTTTCTTGTGCCGTTGACTTCTGGAGCGAGCACTAGGTTGACCGCCAGCAGACCGAGTGCGCCGAGAGCGGCGGGCACACGCAGTTTGCTTGCAAAGTTGGGGTCTTTGGTGAGAAGAATTACTGTAAGGTAAACAACAAGACCCGCAATAACCGTAACAAACTGGCTCAGAAGGAAGCTGTTGCTTATGCTTGCGCACACGCTGAGCCCGATGCCCGAAAGGAAGAAGCCGATTGCTTCAAGCTCAAAATAATCGTGCCCCGTAATAGCGGTGCCTGCCGCCATATAAATCCACTCAACGGCGATATAGCCAAGGAAAATATAAACAACCGTGTAATTCAGCTCTTCCTGACGCAGAAAAACGCAGGCGCAGCAAAGAAGCTGAAAAACGGATATGAGGGCCAGCGCAGTAACCTGTTTAAAACGCGGCTGTTTCTTTTCTGTTGACTGAGCCATCAGCAAACCTCCTTTTCGTTTTTTACTGTATTTTATATTATCATATCTTAATTAAAAATTCAATTGCATTTAGTATAGGGGAAAAGCGGCAGAAAAAAGAGTGTTGCCGCAAGACAACACTCTGTAAAAGTTATTATTTTGTTCTGTGTATTCAAGGAAATCCTTTTTATAAGTGTTTTATGTTGGTTTGAGTTTGATTTACCACACAATATCTTAAATAATAATGATTTTAATGAATTAAATCATATTATCTTCAGATAAAGATGTTGCCTTAATGATAATACAACATTTTATCATTAAAATGTTTTTTGCAAAGTTCAACAGGCGGGGGGCATATATCAGGTGGATCAATAGGGATGGGTTCAATTCCGTCCTCCCCCTTTTTTTTCAATGCATATCTCCACTCTTTATTAACCCATTCAGAGTCTTTTGCAGATTTAGACCAGCATAAAAATAAAACATCACGATTGTCTATTTCATCTTTAAGTACATCCTCCCAGTTTTGACCGCTGCGAAGATTTTCAATGTCAAAGAAAATATCCATGTCAGGGCGGACCTTTTTCATACCTTGTATGATAGCGGCAACACGGCTTCTGTCAGGGTTTGCATAGGATATAAATGCTGACAAAATGTCGTTTCTTGTAATACTTATATTGTGCTTTGGAGCTGCCTCGCAATCTACTACTAATTTTAGTTTTGTGGCAATAATATCATTTATGTATACTGACGCAACAAACAAAATTTGCTTGTCAACAAAATCTTCAGGAATTTTAACAACGAACTCAAAGTTTAAATATTTACCGTTCCAGACCTGTTCTTCAAAGATGTTTTCTATTTTAAGGTCAGGGGAAAACAAGGTAATCTTAATTGTAGAATGCCTTTCAGCCTCTTGATAACCGCTTTTTGATTTTTTTGCTTTTTTTCCAAATGATGATAGGATGATATCATCTACTGACTTTTTGAAATGTTCTTCGTACATAACTATGCTGAGCGGAAGATATTTTCCCACAATAGCCTTTTCCGCAGTAACGGCCAAAAATTGGACGCTATCAACCTTGGGTGGCGGAATATCATCAGATTGATTAATGGGTATTACAGATTCTTCTTGCTTTTTCTCTTCTTTTTCAGTAAGACTTGATACGATAGAGTTTTCGGCATTTATAAGCATTGTCACAGCATTATTTATTTGTTCTGATATAGTTATATATACTTCTGAAAGCTCACGTGTAGCTAAATCGTATTCCTGCATAGAATTAAAGAGCTTTTCGCTTCCGAAAATATGATTGCTTTTTAGCATATCAGAGACTGTATTTAATATATAGTTTGAATTTTTCTTGATTTCATATGCTATGGCTTCATTTTCTCTTGCTTGTCGATAAAACTGATTTTCATCCAAAGAAAAAGCGTGCGAAGAAGACCCGGAAATCTTTTGGGGTTCAAGAGATAAACATTTATCGAAATATTGCAAAGCTATATTATAATTATCGATTTCTTCAATAAGATTTTTTCTTAGTGTTTCCAAGCAATCAATTTGAGCATCTGCAGAGAAAGCTTCGTTGGTTGAGCTTGTTTCACCATATCCGGCACAAGAGTGGGATTCAAGATTTTTCAATTCAAGGAGAACCTTTAATATTTCTTCAATGGATGTTATTAGTTTTTCAATTTTGTCTGTTGCTGTTTTTGTTTTTTCAGTCAATAACAATTTATATTTTTTCATAGTTTTACACAACCTCAATATAAAATATTTCTACAGTTTTATTTAGTATAAACCAAAAAACGTTTTCTTTCAACAGATTTATTAAAAAACCGTATGGATATGTTATTGGCAGTCGCGGGTGTTAAGTCAACGCAGAAAAGCTTCCATAGAATATCAAAATTTATATGAATGCGATTTTGATCGGATTTTTGTTTATGATGTAAAAAATAGATAAAAACACAAAAAAAGGCAATAAATAATTTTTAAAGCAAAACGTCTTGTCGGGCCTTGTTTATTGACTATTCGGATGCAGCGTGATACAATTCAGCTATATAAATCAACCATTTGTTTGAGGTAAGTTAATATGTACAGGATAGAGGATAACCCACAGATAAAAGACAATTTTTTTCTTGAAGCACGTAACCTCGGTGCGAGCCGGAAACTCAGAGGAGATATAGAAATCATAATATGCTTTATGAAGAAACGACCTACAGATTTCACAGAATTTGCCAGAGCGCAATTTACCGAGGAATTATATAAAGCTTGCGACTGGTTAAAATCAGAAGCCGAAAGATACGGAACGAAGCTGACTTTTAAATACCGTTTTTTCAAAATTGACACACCGGCAGACGCCCAATACACAGAAGTATATGATCTGATAAAGAATTTTTTCAACAGTCAAGCTATGAGTATGGATCAACTTCAGAGCCGCTATGAAAAAATGTCGGGTTCCGATGAATCTCCTTTTATTCTGGTTTTTGATGAAAAAGCACGAAGCTATGCACAAAAACAGTCGGCACAGCGCATAGCCAGACAAGAAACTTCCATTGTATATAAAGAAAGGGACAATTTGTTTCATTGGACAACGATTGCTCACGAGCTGCTCCATCAATTCGGTGCAATGGATTTTTATTATCCGCGCGAAGTTGTTGAATGCGCCAGACGTTACATAAAAGACAGCATAATGGGAGTGGGTGCCCCAAATATCCTGGATGACCTTACGGCATATCTTGTCGGAATAAAGGATACAATTTCTGCCGACACTTATTATTTTCTGAAAGAAACTATGTGGATAGACTACGATTTGTACTGTAAACATGTTACGGAAGCCTGGAAAACCGGCACAACGAAATAGCCTGACGGCATCAAAAAGCTGCAAACCAATCTGTAACAGCAGAACTTTGTTTATGTGAAAAAATAATAATCAAAACGGGGGATAGGATATGATATATGCAACGTCTGACCTGCACGGTTATCCGCTTGAAAAATTCAGGGAGTTGCTTGAAAAAGCTGAATTTTCAGACGGTGATTTCTGTTTTGTTCTCGGCGACGTAATCGACAGGGGAGACGATGGAATAAAAACGCTCTGCTGGCTTATGAATCAGCCTAATTTTGAGCTGATACTCGGCAACCACGAGGCGATGATGCTCGCGTGTGATTTTCTCTGTGACGAAATAACCGATGAATCAATCGTAAGCCTTACGGGAAACAAACTCGGCACGTACACAACCTGGCTTTCAAACGGCGGTCAGCAGACTCTGGATGAGCTTTATACGTTGCCGGGCAAAAAAAGAAAATATATTTTTGAATATCTTCGCGAAGCGCCCCTTTACGAAACCGTTACTGCGGGCGGCAGAGATTTTCTTCTCACTCACAGCGGTCTCGGTTCATTTGACAAAAGCAAGAAAATATCCGATTATTCAGCCTTTGACCTGATATGGAACAGACCCGCACTCAACACAAAATATTTTGATGATATTATAACCGTTTTTGGCCATACCCCTACGTTTTGTTACGGTCCTGAATATAAAGGCAAGGCAATTATTACCGACACCTGGATAAATATCGATACGGGTGCGGCTTGCGGGGGAAGCCCTATGCTTCTCCGCCTTGACGATTTGAAAGAGTTCTATCTTGAATAAAAAAAGCACCCTGTTGATTCAGGGTGCTTTGGTTTTTATTTAAGTGCGATTTCCGCGATTCTTTCGGTTGAGTGACCGTCGCAGGCGGACATAAAATCGTTTTTGAATTTGCGGACTCTTTCAATATCAAAATCGGTTTCAAGTCTCTTTATTTCGCTGATTATTGCGGCTGTATCGGTTACGATTTCGCCCGGAACAAAGTCTTCATATTTGAAATAGAAGCTTCGTGCGTCGTCATAATCCGCAAGGTCGTAAGCATAGAAAATCATCGGTCTTTCAAGAAGTGCGTATTCAAAAATGAGCGATGAATAATCGGTGATAACCGTATCAGCACCGCAAAGTGCGTTATCAATTGAAACTGCGGTTGAAGCATCGTAGATAAAGTCGCTGTACTTTTCGTATTCCGCTTCATCAACTCTGAAAGCTTCGGCTGTGAGGGGATGCTGCTTGATAACAAGAGCGTAATCCTTGCCGAGAGCGTTATAAAGAGCTTCAATATCAAGCTTGTTTTCCATATATGATTTTGCGATTGAGTTGCCTCTGAAGGTGGGGGCGTAAAGAATAATTTTTCTGTTGCCGATTCCGGGGAAAAGGTCAAGCAGCTTCTGTCTGCCCGCCGCAACGAAGTCGGGGTCAAAGTAAACGTCGGTTCTCGGTGCGCCGAGCGGCATTACAACGTCTTCGCTGCAGTTGAACGCCTCTGCATAGGCGAAGCATACTTTCGGCGAAGATACGCAAACGTGAGTATAAGTGTTGTGAATGGGGAAACGGTCAAGGTCTTTTTTTGTTGCGCCCCATTGTTTATCTGCAGTGGAATATCCCCATTTCTTGAAAGCTCCGCAGCCGTGCCAGAGCTGAACAACGTTCTGACCCTCACGGGGCTTGCAGGCAAAGGCGGGGAAGAAATAGTCGGTGAGGAAAAGTGCTTTTGCATCGCCGTAGGCTCTGAAGAACTTTTTGCCGTAGAAGAACTTTGCAAGCTCGTTGATAACGCCTATTCCGCAGATTCTGCCGATATCCGCTCTTTCAACAACCTCGCATTCATAACCTTTTGCCTCAAGATATTCCTTCATACAGCAAAGGTTATCGGGCATCTGTTTATAAAGATGAGAATAGGCAAGCACAACCTTTTTGGGGTTTATGGGCTTTTTTGAATATTTTTTATAAAGATACGGCCAGCGTATGTAATATAAGAAAAAGCGCCTCATAACGGACAGAATGGCTTTTATCCTGTCTTTGATTTTTATTAAAGTTTCTTTTATTTTCAATTCGTGCACCTCACAAAGAAGTTTGAATCAATCGCTATTTGTTATTTTAACAGGAAAGATGCTGAAAAGCAAGTGAATATGCGTTATTGCCAAAAACAAATTTTACCCGTTGAGCAGATGCTGAGTGTGTGATATAATTTAAGCATTAATCCAAGGAGATTTCATAATGGCATTAAGCAGTGACGTAAAATTAATTGAATATTCAAGAAAGGTTGATATGGGCAACTGCCTGACGCACGCTTTCGGGGCGGTGCTTGCGGCAGTGGCGGCGGTGATGCTTATTCTGAAAGCGCAGGGAGCACGCAGTGTTGCTTCGGCTCTGATTTACGGACTTTCGCTCACGGCTGTCTACGTTGCCTCGGCGGTCTATCACGGACTTAAAAACGGCGAAGCAAAGAGAATTGCAAGGCTTGTTGACCATTCGGCAATTCCCGTTCTGATTGCGGGCACGGCAACTCCGTGCGCACTCATCACCCTTCACGAAATCAGCACGTTTCACAGCGTGTTAGTTTTTGCTCTTGCGTGGGGCTGTGCGATATTCGGACTGATTTCGAAGCTCTTTTTCTTTGAAAAGCTCAGAAAAGTTACAATGGCGGTTTATATTATTTCCTGTCTCATAATGCTCCTGAGCGTTATTCCGCTTATCGGCGAGCTTAAGAGCGAAGCCTTTGCGGGCATAGTATGGGGCAACATTGCTTATCTGATCGGTGCGGCTTTCTGCGGTCTCGGAATCAGAAGAGAAGCCCTGCACGTGGTTTTTCATATATTTGCTCTGGCGGGAAGTGCGGTTCATTTTATAATTATATACACTTTTATGTTTTAATGTTCTTTACAAACAAAAACGTGTTTGATAAAATAAAAACATAAAAACGTAAGGAGAAAAATATATGAAACGCTTGATAAAAATTACGGCAATTGTACTTTCAGTCATTCTTTCTCTCAACTGCGCGACATTTTCCTGCTTTGCGGCGTTTGACGACAAATCGCTGACACAGGAAGAATGGAATGCGGTTTACAAAGACCTTGCGGATGAAAACACTTTGCCTATGCTTTGCGTCGGCGCAGACGAAACACAGCTCAATATCTGCTGGCACGCCGCAAAAGATAAGGCTCAGCCTAAGGTAAGGCTTGCAAAGAATTCCGCAATGACGGATTACGTTGAATTCACGGGCGAAACAACTCCCGCAGAAAACGGCGAACAGCTTGTTTGCAGAGTTACAATGACGGGCATTGAAGAAAACACCGTTTATTATTATCAGTGGCTGAGTGAAAACGGCTGGAGCGAGGCTTATAAATACGAATCAAAGGGCTTTGACAGCTATAAAATGCTGCTTGTGGGCGATATTCAGATAGGCGGTCAGAGCACCGATAACCCTGAAGAGCAGTCAAGAGTCGGCTACGTATGGCAGAGCGTACTTGATGAAGCTCTCACTAAGAATCCCGATATCAGCTTTTTGCTTTCTCCCGGCGACAACACCTCAACGGGTAAAGCGGCTGACGAATGGCAGACTCTTCTTATGCCCGAATATACAAGAAGTCTTCCTCTGGCTCTTGCAATCGGCAACCACGATAAAAAGGGTATGACCTACGACTATTACACCCACATGCCCAACGAATATTTCGGTAAATATTTTGAGGGACTTGACCGCGATTTCTGGTTCAGATACGGCGACGTGCTTTATCTTGTTTTTGATGCCTGCTCAGGCTCTGCGGCAGACCACAGAGCAATGGCTGAAGAGGCTGTTGAAGCAAATCCCGATGCAAAATGGCGCATAGGCGTTATGCATCAGGGTCTTTATGCTCCGGGTCTTGCGGCTCTTGAGCCCGAAACGGGAATTCTTCTCAACGCAGTTTTCCAGCCTATTTTCACAATGTATGACCTCGACATTGTTTTCACGGGTCATACACATATGCAGGGACGCAGCCATTTTATCAGCGACGGCATTGTTGTCGGCAAGGCTGAAAGCGGAAAGACCTATACAGACCCCAACGGCATTATTTATCTTAACACAAACGCCTGCTGTGACCAGGGCTCAATGGAAAATATGGACGAATGGCCCCACACCGCTTATGCGTTTGAAAATGCAGACGTTACCACCTATTCAACCGTTGAATTCACCTCAACAACAATGACGGTAAAGACGTTCCGCGGCGATAACAGCGAGCTTCTTGACAGCATCACAATTGAAAAGACCAAAGGCTTTGCGGAAAAGCCCGTAAGCACCTTTATCCGCACCTGTTTCTATAAGATTGTTGAAATCTTCGGCCTTTTATATATGAGAATAGACGCAGTTGTTGTTGCAATCAGAGGCGGACATTTTTAAAAAAGCAAACGGACCCGAAAGGGTCCGTTTTTCAGTGAAAAAAGGAGTCGGTAATCCGACTCCTTTTTTATTCTTCGTCCATATAATCGAGCACTCTTTCGATAAGACCGAGACGGTTTTCACCCTTGAGAAGCTTGACCGCAATGTGCGGTTTTCCGCCGCCCGCACTTACTACAAGTCTGCCCTTGAAATGCACAGCCGCCTGAGAAATCTTCTGCATATCGAGGTTGCTTATTCTCAGAATTACTCTGTCACTCTGCATTGTGATTTCGTAAACGTCGTGTCTTGCCGCTTTTCCGCGGAGAAGGGCAATTCTTATAAGCCCCTCAACGCTTTCGGGCGGGTCGCCGAAGCGGTCGCAAAGTTCATCGATAACGTCGGCGGCATCGTCGGGGCTCTTGATATCGGCAATTCTGCGGTAAATCTGAAGCCTTTGCGGAACGCTTTCGATATAATCTTCGGGAATGTGTGCGTCGATGGGCAAATCGATAACGCAATCCTTTTCGGGAACGTCACTCTTTTCGCCCTTTTCTTCCTTGATAGCCTGTTCAAGGAGCTTTACGTACATATCGTAACCGACGGTTTCCATATGTCCGTGCTGATTTGCACCGAGCACGTTGCCCGCACCGCGGAGCTCAAGGTCGCGCATTGCGATATGGAAGCCCGAGCCGAATTCGGTGAATTCTCTGATGGCGTCGAGTCTGCGGGTTGCAATTTCCGTAAGCTCTTTGCCTCTTGTAAAGGTGAAATACGCACTGGCTCTTCGTGAAGAGCGGCCGACTCTGCCCCTTATTTGGTGAAGCTGGGCAAGACCCATTCTGTCGGCATTTTCGATTATAAGAGTGTTTGCGTTGGGTACGTCAACACCCGTTTCGATAATCGTTGTGCAGACAAGAATATCGATTTCGCCCTCAAGAAGCTTTCGCCACACCTCGCTCAGCTCATCCTCACTCATTTTACCGTGAGCAATGCTGACAATCGCATCGGGCAGCATTGATTTGATTTCCGCCGCTTTTCTTTCGATTGTTTCAACGCGGTTATAAAGGTAATAAACCTGACCGCCTCTGCGAAGCTCCTGCTCCATTGCCTGAACAAGAACGGACATATTATGCTCGATAACGTAGGTCTGAACGGGCAGTCTGTCCTGCGGAGCTTCCTCAATAACCGACATATCCCTGATTCCCGTCATCGCCATATTGAGGGTTCGGGGAATGGGCGTTGCGGTGAGGGTAAGAACGTCAACGTTGGGGTAAAGGGTTTTGAGTTTTTCTTTCTGGGCAACGCCGAAACGCTGTTCCTCATCGATTATGATAAGTCCCAGATCGCGGAACTGAATATCTTTTGAAATAAGTCTGTGCGTGCCGACGGCGATATCAACAGAGCCTCGGCGCAGACCCGTTATTGTTTTTTCAATTTCTTTTTTTGTGCAGAATCTTGAAAGCATACCCGCTTCAATCGGGAAGCCCTCAAAGCGTTTGAGAATTGTCTGATAATGCTGAAGAGCAAGAATTGTTGTGGGAACGAGAATTGCACATTGTTTGCCGTCTGCAACGCACTTGAAAACGGCTCGCAGAGCAACCTCCGTTTTGCCGAAGCCTACGTCACCGCAGAGAAGTCTGTCCATAGGATAGGGCTTTTCCATATCCTTTTTGATTTCGTGAATACAGCGGAGCTGGTCGTCGGTTTCAACGTAATCGAAGCGTCTTTCAAAGTCGCTCTGCATATCAATATCCTGCGAGAACGCGTGACCCTGAATTTTAATACGCTTTGAGTAGAGTTCGATGAGCTCTTTTGCCATATCCTTGACAGCGCTTTTAACTCTTGAACGGGTTTTCTGCCAGTCCTTGCCGCCGAGTTTACTGAGCTTGAGCGGTTTGTCGTCGCTTTTGGGGCCGATGTATTTTGAAACCTGGTCAAGCTGAGTTACGGGCACGTAGAGGTTATCGCCCTTATCATACTGAATTTTTATATAGTCTTTCTTAACGCCTGCCGCATCAAGGCTTGTTATTCCCTCAAAAATGCCGATACCGTGGGTTGTGTGAACAACGTATTCGCCGCGGTGCAGCTCATTGAGATTGTTGAAAGCGTGTTTTGCCGATTTTCTGGCGGCGGGTTTTGATTTCGGGACGTTTCTTGTGCGGTAGGTAATGAGAGTGAATTTTGCAACGGGATACTCAAAGCCTGCCGAAAATCCGCCCGAAAGCACGCAGACGGTTTTTGCGGGAAACTCAGCGGGGGGCACGGGGCACCAGATTGCGGGTATCCCCTCGTTTGTAAGGTCTTCGGCAAGAGTCTGCGCGGCTTTATCGGTACCCGCAAGCACGGCACAGGTGTGACCGAGTCTGTTGCGAAGGGCATTGAGGTCATCAACAACCGCCGCAAGAGTGCCGTTCCAGGGGCTTATCTGCTTTGCGGTGAAGGTTACGAGGTCTTTAACGGGAGTGTCAAAGCTGCCTCTGGGCAGATTATCAAGGTAAACCGCTCCGTCCTCTTCATAAATGCCGAGAAGCTCGTGGGGAGCAAGACCGAAACGGTCAAGACCCTTGCAGAGAACACCGTCCTGAAAAAGTCCCTTGACGGTTTCGTTGAGAAGCTGATGGGCGGAATTGAATTTTTCTTTGACTGAAAAGCTTTCGCAAACAAAGAGCATAGCGTCCTTGCAATAATCAAAAATGCTTGCGCTTTCGGGATAAATAAGCGGCATATATTTATCGAGCGATGAAAGTCTGACTCCGTTATCAAGCTTTTCAAGGTCTTCGTTAATATATTTAAGGGCATCGCCCTTGATACGGTTTTCTTTGATATGTTTGTTTATCAGAGAACAGAGCTCGTCTTCGGGTACAAGAATTTCCCTTGCGGGGGTGATTCTCACACAGTCAAGGTTATCTCCTCTTCTCTGACTTTCAACATCGAAAAACGCAATGCCGTCAACGCTGTCGCCCCAGAATTCAACACGGCAGGGCATAGCTGAATCGGGCGGAAAGAAATCAAGAATCCCGCCTCTTATTGCAAACTGACCCGCACCGTCAACCTGTTCACTGCGGATATATCCGCTTTTGATAAGTTTATCCGCAAGGTCGTTTACGTCGTAATCCTTGCCCGAAACAATCTCAAAGCAGTTGCGGAAAAGCTTTTCGGGAGGTACGGTAAGCTGCATTGCCGCTTCTGACGAAAGAACAACGGCATCGTAGCTTTCTGAAAGCATTTTATCAAGCACCTGAAGCCTTTTATGCTCATATTCGCGGGAAGCAATTTCGCTTGTTCTGAATGAAAAATCCCTTGCGGGGTAATGGAGAGCGTTGATTCCGAAGCCTTCGAGGTCCTGCCTCATTCGTGTTGCCTGTGCTTCATCGGGCACAACAACAACAGCCCTTTGCATAAGACTCATACACAAGGAGCTGATAAGATGTGCCTTGTGGATATGCGAAAGCCCCGTTACGCCCATAGGCAAACGGTTTTTTCGGATATCTGAGGCAACGCTCATAAATTCGGGTATTAACTTGGAAATTCCGGTATAACAGTTCATATTTTTATGCCCGCTTCAACAAGAGCTTTTTTAAGTATTTCAACGTCGCCGTGGGCATAGCAATGGCCTTTCATACCGGTTGCCGCCGCACCGTCGATGTTTTTCTGTACGTCGTCGATAAAATAACATTCCTCTGCTTTGAGAGAGAAAGTTTCATAGAGCTTTTCATAGATTTCTTTTTCGGGTTTAAGCATTTTATGGTCGGCTGAAATCAGATAGCCGTCAAAAAGCGAAAGAGCGGGAATGCCGTCTTTACGCTCATAAAAATCGCCCGAAGCGTTTGAGAGAAGATAAATTCCGTAGCCGTTTTCTTTAAGAATTTTTACCAGATCATACATTTTTTCAAACGGCGGCATACAGGGATAGAAATTTTCAACAAGCTCACAGGTTTTTTCATAAACCTCTTCGGGAATCGAAGCTTTTTTGAGTGCCATTATTTCTTCGGGGAAGATAATTCCTCTGTCTTTATCGGACCAGATACTGTTTCTGAAAATTTCTTTAAGAAGAATGTCGGCGGTTTCTTTATCAAACATTCCGTAAAGTGTTTTTTCGGGGTTATAGTCAATCAGAACGCCGCCCATATCGAAAATTATGTTTTTAATCATTTGCAAAACCTCTCTTTTACGCTAAAACTTATAATATCACTTTTGGCAGTTATTAGTCAAGTGAACAGATAATGTTATCTTTTGTATATTTTATATATAATTTAAAATAAATATTGAAATTATTGGTTTATTATGATATTATATAATTTATCTATCAGGAAATTTCCTGTAAAGCAAATTCAAAGGAGTGCTTAAAAATGAAAAAGATGCTCAAGAAGGCTCTCTGCATACTTTTGTGTGCGGCAATGCTTGTTTCAACAGGCATTTTTGCAGCCCTCGCTGAAGAAAACACCGCCGCTGACGGAGCTTGCGACTGTGAACACAGCCCCGTAATCGTTCTGCCCGGCATCAACCACTCACCCACATACCTTTATGATGAAAACGATAATCCCGTTTACGATGCAAACGGAAATCACATCGGCGGCACACTTCTTATTCTTGAAACAGAAAACCTTCTCAAGAATTGCCTTCCCAAGCTGATTTTAAGCCTCGTTGCAACAATCGCTTTCCAGAGAAGCGTATTTATGGAAAACGTGGCTTACGAAGCAGCAAGCTCTGCTTTTGTATATCAGAGATGCGATAACAACGGTAACCACGTTGAAAACCTCAAGACAAGAGAATTCGGTTCATTCGCAACATTCAGCGAAGACGATCTTGACTGGGCATACAGAATGGTTCCCATGAAGCCCCTTGTTGACGTTATCGGCGAAGATCACGCTTATTTCTTCACCTTCAACCTTGTTGGCGATCCCATGGAATCAGCAAAGAATCTTGATAAGTATATCCAGAACGTTAAGGAAGAAACAGGCCACGATAAGGTTACTCTTCTTCCCGTAAGCCTTGGCGGTACAATCCTCACAGCTTACCTTGACCAGTTCGGTCACGAAGATATCGACCAGATCGTTAACGCTGTTGCCTGCCTTGACGGTACAGACATTCTCGGCGACTTTATGGCAAGAGAATGGAATCTTGAAGATGAATATTTCTATCACGAGTTCATCGCCAACATCTTTGTTGAATCAAATGACTACGGCACAATCGGTTATCTTATTAACCTTGTTCTTCACATTCTTCCCAGAGAAGGCGTTGATGCTATCCTCACAGGTGCAATGAGCGGTATTCTTGATACTCTCGTTCTCAACTGCCCCCAGTTCTGGGCAATGATTCCCTCATACAGATACGATGCACTCGCAAAGAGATATCTTGCAGACCCCGCAAAGGCTCAGCTTAAGGCTAAGACAGACCGCTTCCAGCAGGCAAGACTTAACCTCAAGAAGAATATCCTTGCAGCGGTTGAAGACGGCGTTAAGGTTGACTTTATTTCAGGTTCAAACCTCAACTTCGGTGAACAGATGTATACATATTTCGGCATCGTTGCTTCTGCTGATAAGGTTAATACCGACGGCATCATCAACCTCAGTTCAACAACCCTCGGTGCAACAGGCGCTCCCAACGGAGAAAAGCTTCCCGAAGGCTACAAGCAGAAGTACACTAACCCCGAATATCCCGATTACAGCTACATTTCACCCGACGGAAGAATCGACGCTTCAACAAGCGTTCTTCCCGACAATACATGGATTTTCCTTGACCAGCATCACGAAGTAGGCAACAATGACGTTGTTCTTAACCTTGCAAAGGCTCTTATCCTCGGTGAGGTTGAAGACGTTCATTCAGACCCCGAAAAGTATCCTCAGTTCAACTATGCTTGCAACACCAAGTACGTTCGCCGCTGGAGACTTGCCGATGCTTATGATGTTGACCAGTCAACTCTCACACAGGAGCAGAAGGATAAGCTCAACGCAGCTATCGCTCTCGGTGAAGAAGCAATCAGCGCAACAATCGCTGACCAGGAAAAGGTTGACGAAGCAGATGCAGCTCTTAAGGAAGTTCTTCACGAATTAGGTGTACCCGGTTACGAAAACATCGAAGAAGAAGATCCCACAATGGATATTATCTTTGAAAAAGTTACAGGTGCTCTCAGCTGGCTTGCCGTTAAGATTCTCGGCGGCGGCAGCATCGTTGACAGATTAAGATAAACAGCAATCCGCCTGCCGGCAAACCGACGGGCGGAATTTGATTGAAATCAGAACAATTCGGGAGAGATTTATAATGAAAAAGTTTTTGGCAATACTTCTTTCTTTTACAATGATAATTTTCGTTGTTTCCGCAGGTATGATTTCCTCTGCTGAAACAAAAACAGATTGCGGCGGCAACTGTGAATACTGCCCCTCAATCGTTGTTCCCGGTATCGGACAGTCAAACGTATGGGCTCTTGACGATGACGGCAATTATCTCACAGACGATAACGGCAACAGAATCAACTGTTTCCCCGCTATATTTGACGTGGCAACAATCGTTAAAACAGTTCTTTTTCCCGCACTCCTTACCCTTGTAACCCAGCACGACGTCGGCCTCTCAGCTGCTCTTAGCAAGGTTGTGCTTGACGCATTTGAAGTTAATCTTTGCGACAATAACGGCAAGAATACAGGCAACATCGAAGTAGAAAAATATCCCTATTCGGTTGCAGAATGCAGCGAATACGAAAAAGGCGAAATCTACGATGCAATCCCTCTTCAGGATTATTCAAAGGAAGCAGGCGAAGACCACCTTTACTTCTTTGCATACAACTCATTCGGCAACCACGTTGACGTTGTTGACGAGCTTTACGATTATATCCAGATGGTAAAGAAAGAAACAGGTCACGATAAGGTTAACATTGTTCCCATCAGTATGGGCGGCACCATTGCAAACGGTCTTCTTCAGTATTATCCCGAGGTTGTTAATGATCTTAACAGAGTTGTTTATATTGTTCCCGCACTCAACGGCTCAACAATCGTAGGCGACCTTCTTTCAAAAGAGCTTACTTTCCTTGATAAGGATTTCCTTTATAACGGTTTCCTTGAAACACTTATGGATGAAGACGATGCAAAAATGATTGAAGTTATTGCAAGAATTCTTCCTGACGACGTTCTTATGAAAGTTCTCGGCAGCGTTGTTGATACCCTTGTTGAAGAAGTTGCGGTCAATATCCCCAGCCTCTGGGCACTCTGCCCCAAGGAGTATTATCCCAAGCTTGCAAGAGAATATCTTTCAGCACCCGAAAAAGCAGGTCTTAAAAGCCAGACAGACAAATACTATCAGGCACAGGTAAATTCACTTGCCAACATCCAGAGACTTGTTGACAACGGAGTAGAGGTTTTCAATGTTGTTGATTACGATGCACCTCTTTACTGCATCGGCAATTCGTGGAATGACGATAACGCAGACGGTGTTATTCACCTTTCCTCAACAGCTATGGGCGTTCACAGTGCATTGGTAGGCGAAACTCTTCCCGAGGGATACACACAGGCAAACACAAGCAAAAACTGCTCTGACCCCACTCACAATCATATTTCTCCCGACAGAGTGGTTGATGCTTCAACAGGTCTTCTGCCCGATACAACATTCTATTTTGACGGTCAGAATCACGAAAAAACCGCAAGAAACGATATTATTATCAAGCTTGCAACAACCCTTCTTTTAAGCGACGATATTAAGGACGTTTATTCAGACCCCGAATTCCCGCAGTTTAACGTTCAGAGAGACATAAGAGGTCTCAAGTCGCTTGTGGCAACCGCAAAAACGGTTGACACTTCAGCTCTGAGCGCAGAAGATGCACAGGAGCTTAACGCGGCAATCGCAGAGGCAGAAGCAATCCTCGGTTCAACCGCAGGCGTTGCAGGTGCGGTTGAAAAGAGCGAAGAAAGAATCAGAGCCTGCCTTATCAAGATTGGTGTTATGGCAGAGCCCGCTGAAGAAGAAGAGTCCTCTGATTTCTTTGCAAACGCAAGCGCATGGCTTTATAAGAATTTCGGCACAAACGGTTTCTCAGAAATCCCCGTTGTAGCCGTTGTTAACGTTTTCAGAGCAATTACCACTCTGATTTCATTCGGATAAAAACAAATCAACCGCCCCCGATGCTTTCGGGAGCGGTTATTTTTTATTTTACAAATACAGGGTTATCGGTTATGCCGTGGGCAACAACGTTCATCAGCTTCTCGTTATCTGCCGCAAGGTCTTCGCCGACAATTACGGGCTCAAAAAACTCAATCTTTATTGATTTTCTGAACATTTTGTATTCACCCGTAATTGAGAAAGGAACAATGGGTGTTCCTGTTTCGCTTGCCATTTTAACGGCACCGAATTTGAACGGTGTTATTGTGAATTCAGCTTCACTTTCGAGCTTTACCTTACCTTCGGGGAAAATGCCGATAACCTTATCGTCGTTGAGCACCTCAACGGCAGATGAAAGAGCGGCTTTGTCTTTCTGTCCCCTGTGTACGGGAATAACTCCGAAAGGCTCAAAATAACGCTTTAAGGGCGGCTCAAGAAGTTCGCTTTTTCCGAGAAAATGCACAACTCTTTTCGTTGAAGCGGCAACGGAGATGCAATCCATAAAATGGGTATGGTTGCCCGCAAGAATAACTCTGCCCTCGGCGGGAATGTTTTCGGCACCGACGATAGTGGGCTTGAATAAAAATCTGAAAAGCCAGTCAAGTTTGGCTCTGTGCTTCAAATATGCTTTAGGTTCGTTCATTTTATACCCTCCGCAGAAAATGTTCTTATATTAAAATAAAACATTTTAATAAAAAAGTCAACCGTACATTTATATGCAATTGAAACGAAAAATAAAACCGCCGCAGCATTTCTGCCACGGCGGTAATTTTATTATGTTTTATCAGCCCTGTGCGAAGTCGCCAACCATCATCATATAGTTACCGATTTCAGCGCCGAATTCGGGAGCACCGTCCATAATGAGCTTGCTTTCTCTTGTGTATTCAAGCATATCGGCTGTACCCATAAGGATGCCGAGAGCACTGTCAAGAGAATCAAAACGCATTGTGAAGAAGGGGAGAGCGCGCTTATAAACGCCTCTGCCTGCCTTTGATTTACCTGCCTTGATTCGGATATATGCCGAAATTTCGGGGTAACCGTTAACAGCCCAGGAGTAAACTCTGTCGGGGCTCTTGAGAGTCCAGTTGTGGATTTCTTCGTGACCCTGCTTGTTGAGTGTACTGATACCGCTTGAAAGCAGATAGAAATAGCACTTAACCATAAGCTTCTTGGTCTCTTCGTCCTTGGGGGGCTCTTTTGCTGTAAGAAGTGATGACATTTTGAGAAGAGTCATCATAAATGCAGCGAAAACAGCGGGTTTCTTTGCAATACCTCTCATTGCGGGGAGTGTTGCGGGACCGATTTTTCCTTTGAAAAATGCGTTCATTGTTTCAATGCTCTTGAATTCGAGTTCAATGTGAGCATTTGTTGCAACCTTATCGGTGTGGCAAGTCCATTCGCCGCTGTTAACAACGAAATGTGTTGAAAACTTGCCTTCGGGAGCCTCGGGGTCCTTAGCGCTTACCTGGATAACTGCGTGAGCGTGTTCAAACTTTTTGGCAAGCTTGGGGTCATCCATAGCAATTGTTTTGATAAGGGGAAGAACGGCACAAAGGAAAATTTTATTGGTTAAAAATTCTTCTCTTGAAACCATATAAATCAATTCCTTTCAGTTAAGTTGAAGATTTGAGTTTTCTCGCAGACTGAGTAAAAGATAAAACCAATTTCGGATTTGAGATTAGTTTCGCTTTCGCAGAGAGGGAAGTGTATTTTCTATACACGACCGAGCGAGAAAGTGAAAATAACTCAAATTAAGCTTCGTCGTCCCAGTCGTCGTCGAGTTCGAAGTCTTTACCCATAACTTCGCGAACAGCTGCGATAATGCCGTTCTGGTCAATGCCGAGAGTTGACATAATGTCTTCGTGAAGACCGATGGGAGCAAACTTATCGGGAATACCGAGCTGCTTGAATGCACAGCCCTTACCTGCTTCAACAATAACCTCTGCAACAGCACTGCCGAGACCGCCGATGATGTTGTGGTCTTCTGCTGTGATGATGCGGCGTGTTTCCATAACTGCCTTAACAATAGCTTCCTTGTCGATGGGCTTGATGGTGTGCATATTGAGAACTCTTACCTTAAGACCATCGTTTGTTTCAAGGAACTTTGCAGCCTGATATGCCTGGAATACGCATGAGCCGCAAGCGATGATTGTGATGTCGGAGCCTTCGTTGATTGTTACAGCCTTACCAACTTCAAAGCCGTAATCGCTGTTTTCGTAAAGAACGCGGTCAAAGCCTCTGTTGATACGGATGTAGTAAGGTCCGAAGTTATCGTATGCAGCGTGAACTGCGTTGTAGGTTTCAAGACCGTCTGCGGGGCAGATAACGGTGAGGTTGGGGATTGAGCGTGCAACTGCCATATCGCAGATTGCGTGGTGAGTTGAGCCTGCCTGACCGAAAGATGTACCTGCGTGTGTAGCAATGATTTTTGCGTTAACGTTCTGGTAGCAGATATCGGTGTGAAGCTGGTCAGCACTTCTGAGTGAAGCAAAAACAGAGAATGTTGAAAGGAAGGGAACGAGGCCGGCTCTTGCCATACCTGCAGCCATACCGAACATATTCTGTTCTGCAATACCAACGTTAAAGTATCTGTCGGGGAATTTTTCACCGAACATACCGATTTTTGTTGATTTACCGAGGTCGGCTGTGAGAGCAACAACTTCGGGATGCTTTTCGCCAAGCTCACAGAGAGCCTTACCGTAAATTTCAGCAGTTGAAAAAGCGGTTGATTCCGTAGCGGTATATGTTAATCCTCCTGCCATAATTAGATGCCCTCCTTTTCTGCACGAGCTTTGCGCTTTGCGTAATGTTTTTCAAGGCTTGCCTTAGCAAGGTTGTATTTTTCTTCGTTGAGTGCGCCGTAGTGCCACATATAATTGTCTTCCATATAATCAATGCCTTCGCCCTTGATGGTGTTGGCAATGATCATAACGGGCTTGCCGCTCTTGTTTTCAAGAGCAAAGTCAATAGCTTCTGCAAGTTCGTTGAAGTTGTGACCGTCGATAACCTTAACGATGAAGCCGAATGATTCCCACTTTTCGGGGAGGGGCTCAAGAGCCATAACGTCTTCAGTTCTGCCGTCGATCATGCAGCCGTTACGGTCAACAAATGAGATGAGGTTATCTGCCTTGAAGTGAGCGGCAGCCATACCTGCTTCCCAGTTTGAACCTTCGTCGCATTCGCCGTCGCCGAGGATACAGAATGTTTTGTAATCCTTGCCCTGAACCTTAGCTGCAAGAGCTGTGCCGAGAGCGATTGAAAGGCCGTGGCCGAGTGAACCTGTTGAAGCGTCGATACCCTTAACCTTGTTTGAGTCAAGGTGGATACCCATTGTTGAGTTGCTGAGGTTGAAGGTCTTGAGCTTTTCTTTGTCATCAAAACCAATGTGACAAACAAGGCTTGCAAGAGCAACGCCTGCGTGACCCTTACTGAGGATGAAGCGGTCTCTGTCTTCCCACTGGGGGTTAGCAACGTCATATTTCATGTACTTGTAGTAGAGAATGGCGAGCATATCCATAACGCTCATACCGCCGCCGATGTGAGCACTGCCTGCCCAGTATGTGGTATCAAGGCAAAGGTTACGGAGTTCGTTAGCTTTTTCTTCAAGCATCAGCCATTCCTGTTTTGTTAATGCCATAGGAAATTCCTCCTTTAAAGTTTCTGTATCAATACGGCTCCTGCCGTAAATTTACTTATTTGAGTTCAGGGTGATTCTTGCGAAGAGTATTGAATGCATCTTCGGCAACGTCGATGGTGTGCTTAATATCTTCGTCAGTGAGTGAGCCGTTGATGAAGTGGTTGTGGTGGTTGGTCATATAAATGCCTCTCTTAACCATTTCAGCAATCCATTCCTGGTGAAGCATAAGCGAGTTATCGTCTTTAAGCATAAGATAGAAGAGTGCGGGCTCGCCCGAAACGTTAAGGTTGAAGCCGTTGTTTGTTGCGGCAGCCTTAAGACCCTCGGTGAGCATTGTGCCCTTTTCAAGACAAATCTTGGGAAGGTCAATCTTCTTCATCTTTTCGATACAGGCAATAGCTGCTGCAAAGGGAACTGCGCTCATCCAGTAGCTGCCTGTGTATGAAAGACCGCTGATTGCACTCTTGAGCCAATCCTTACCGCAAAGAGCTGAAACGTTCCAGCCGTTTGCAAGAGCTTTACAGAAGCAGATAAGGTCAGCTTCAAAGCCGTAGTGATGGTCGGAGCCTGCAAGGTCAAGTCTGAAACCGCAACGAACGTCGTCTACGATAAGAACGATGCCCTTGTCTGTGCAGAGCTTGCGAACCTTCTGCCAGTAGCCTTCTGCGGGAAGCACGTTATCAACAAAGTTGCCGTGCATATAAGGTGTTGAAATGAAAGCGGCGATTTCGCCTTCGTTTTCGTTAACGATTCTTTCAAGACCCTCAAAATCGTTCCAGTCAACGTAGAGGTTGTTTGAAACGTCTTCGGGGATAACGCCGGGATAGTCAATCTTCTGGCACCAGGGAGCAACGCCGTGGTAATAGCCCTTAACGAAGATGATTTTCTTTCTGTGAGTAGCAGCTCTTGCAGTCATAATTGCAGCAGTTGTTGTGTCGCCGCCGTTCTTTGCAAAGAATGCCCAGTCAGCTGAAGCGACGGTATCAACCATAAGCTCTGCAAATTCAATGATTTTTGTTGAGGGAGCTGTTACGCAGTTTTCGATTTTAGCCTGTGCAAAAGCGGCTGCGTCAACGTCGGGGTCGTTGTAACCGAGAACGTTGGGACCGTAAGCACACATATAGTCGATGAATTTGTTGCCGTCAACGTCCCAGAAATATGAGCCCTCTGCCTTCTGGCTGAAAAGGGGATAAGCTGAAACGGGAATGCAGCAACCTTCTGCGGGACCCTGATGGCCGTAAAGACCTGAGGGAATAACTTTGGCGGCTCTTGCAAAGAGCTCAGCACTTTTGTCGTATGTATTAATCTTGAAGCTCATCAGTAAGATACCTCCTTATGCTAAATAGAGAGCAACTCTGTCAAGAATTCTGTTAAGGTTATCAAGCATTGAAATCATGCCCTTCATAACGATGTCGCCGCTGCCTACGCAGGCAATTGCGTTAACGTTACCGTCAAACAAATCTCTTGCGAGCTTGATTGATGAGAATTCCATGATAGCTCTGGGATTTTCGCAGGGCTTCTTGAGTGCAAGAAGTCTGTGGTCCTTAACGCGGATTGTTGATGAGGGACCGTCTTTGATTGCGAAAGAAATTTCGCCGTCAACCATATTGCTTGCCGAGAACTTGCCGATTTCATCCTGATTGCCTATCTGAGCGATGGCAACTGTGATTGTATAAAGCATAAGCGAGGTGCTGATTCTGAAGAAATCCTCATCCTCAAGGTCGGCAGGATCGGGACGCATATATTTATTGAGAAGGTCTGTAAGCTTTGTAAAATCGTTAAGCAGGAACTTGATGTGAGTGAAGCCTTTTGAGGGAATAGGAGTTGTTGTTCCGTCGATAAGGCCGTTGAATTTTTCGCAAGAGCTGAAAGGAAGCTTAACGTCGCACTTTGCACAGCCCTGTTCCATTCTGCACTTACCGTTTTTGAATGTAATGGTGGCACTGGGGCCGCCCTTTACTTCAAAACCGATTGCAAGAGGTTTTTTATTTGTAAGCAGGCTGCTTGCTTCGGGAGCGAGCTCGCAAAGATTTTCGAGCGTACCCAAAACACCGTAAAGATTGATATAAGCGAGGGTTTTCTGATCAATCATTTTGATTTCCTCCTATAATTAAAATATACATATTGATTTTAACAGATACTTTATATAATGTCAACAAAGCATAAACATTATTTTTAAGAATATATGTGCGACTTTATGAAAAATGCACAAAAAAACGGTGTGCCTTTTGACACACCGTTCAGTTGCTTCAGGTATTGAATTTTTTTGCGGTGGGAAGATTCCAATGAAATATGGTTGCGAGAATTCTGATTATCAGAATTGACGATGCACCGATAATCATTGCTACGGTCTGCGAGCAGACGCCGTATTCGGTAAGGAGCTGATAAATCAGAGCACCGACTATTGCCGCAAGGGCATAGACTCTTTTGTGAAGAATTGTCGGAATTCTGCCTGCCATAACGTCACGCATTACGCCGCCGCCGACACCCGTTAAAGTACCGACGAAAACCGCGAGAAAAGCGTTACCGCCGAAGCCGCAGTCAGCCGCTGTCTGCACGCCGACGATTACAAAAACCGCAAGTCCGATTGAGTCGAAAATATTGACAGCCTGTGCGTATGTATCGTATTTTGCTTTGAATTTATCACCTAAAATATAAGCAAGCGTGAACACCGCAATGGACGTTATTATGGCGGTGATTGCGTAAACGGGATGCCTGAAAGCCGAGGGAGGAAGATAGCCGAGAATAATATCGCGGAGAATACCGCCGCCGACTGCCGTTACCATACCCAGCACAATCGCACCGAAAATATCAAGTTTTTTCTCAAGTGCGGTGATTACGCCTGTTATGGCAAAAGCAACCGTACCGATTATTTCAATAGCGAAAATAATCTTATCAATATTCATTGTAAATCTCCGAAATTATTTTTGTTCCTTTGACTTTCTTAAGGTTGCAAAAAAATCAGTAAGTAACGCCGAGCATTCCTCCTGCATAAAGCCGGAAACAACCTCGGGCTTATGGTTATAGGGCAAATCAAACAGGTTGACAACCGACCCGCACGAGCCCGCCTTGTAATCAGACGCACCGAAAACAAGTCTGCGGATACGGGAGTTGATTATGGCTCCCGTACACATCGGACAGGGCTCAAGGGTGACGTACATTTCGCATTCCCAGAGCCGCCAGCCGCCGAGCTTTTTGCAGGCAAGGTCGATGGCTTCGATTTCCGCGTGAGCAAGAGCGTTTTTGCCGATTTCGCGGCGGTTTCTGCCAACGGAAACAACCTCGCCGTTGCGGGTTATGACCGCTCCGACGGGCACTTCAAGCTCTGCGGCGGAAATCTTTGCCTGTTCAATTGCCAGATTCATAAAGTCTAAATCAGTCATAGAATTATTTTCTGAGCTTAAGTGGGTCAACGTGCCAGATGTCGGCTGCATATTCGTTGATGGCTCTGTCTGCGGCAAATCTGCCCGAGCCTGCGATATTCATAAGCGACATTCTGTTCCATCTTTCGGTATCCTTGCGGATTTCAACAGCCTGCTTTTGAACGTTTCTGTAATCGGCGAAATCGGCAAGAGCCATATAGGGATCGTGGTTAACAAGCGTTTTTGTGATTTCGCGGAAGAGCTTGCCGCCGATACCCTTATTGATAAAGTCGATAACCTCGTGAAGCTCTGCATTGTTATCGTAATAAGTCGAGGGTTTGTAGCCGAGCTTTTTGAGTTCGTTCACTTCGGATGTATCCATACCGAAAATAAGAATGTTCTCTGCGCCTACAGCTTCAAAGATTTCAACGTTTGCGCCGTCCATTGTGCCGAGAGTGATTGCGCCGTTCATCATAAGCTTCATATTGCCCGTACCGCTTGCTTCGGTACCTGCAAGTGAAATCTGTTCACTGATGTCAGCCGCAGGCATAAGGGCTTCAGCCATCGTAACGTTGTAGTCTTCCATATAAACAACCTTGAGTCTGTCTTTGACGTCGGGGTCGTTGTTGATAAGGTCTGCAAGGGCACAGATGAACTCAATGATTTTCTTTGCCATAAAGTATCCGGGAGCCGCTTTTGCACCGAAGATATAGGTGTGGGGAGCGAAATCTCCGTTGGGATTTGCCTTGATTTCAAGATACTTTGCAAGAATATTGAGGGCGTTGAGATTCTGGCGCTTGTATTCGTGAAGACGTTTTACCTGAACGTCAAAAGTTGATGCGGGGTCAAGGCTGATACCTGTTTTGCTCTTGACGATAGCGGCAAAATCCTCTTTGTTGGCTTTCTTGATTGCACCGATTTTTTCAAGCACAGCCTTATCGTCGGCGAAAGCCCTGAACTTTTCAAGCTCACTGCCGTCATAGATAAAGCCGTCGCCGATAAGCTCGGTAAGAAGACCCGTAAGGCGGGGATTTGCCTGACAGAGCCAGCGTCTGTGAGCAATACCGTTGGTAACGTTTGTGAATTTCTGAGGCTCGATTCTGTAGAAATCGTTGAAAACGGTATCCTTGAGAATCTGGCTGTGAAGAGCCGAAACGCCGTTTACCTTGTGGCAGACTGCAACGCAAAGGTTAGCCATTCTGACAGCACCGTTTGAGATGATCGCCATTTTTTCAACCTTGTTTGCATCGCCTGTTTCGTCCCAGATTTTCTTTCTGAAACGGTTATCAATTTCTTTGATTATCTGATAAATTCTGGGAAGAAGTCGCTTGAAGAGGTCTCCGCCCCAGCATTCGAGAGCTTCCGCCATAACGGTGTGGTTGGTGTATGCGCAAACCTTTTCAACAACCGCGTAAGCATCGTCCCAGCCGTAGCCACATTCGTCGAGCATAATTCTCATAAGCTCGGGAATAGCCATTGTGGGGTGAGTATCGTTGATGTGAATTGCGTTAAGCTCTGCGAAGTTTGCAAGAGAATCGTAATCTCTGAGATGGCGTGCAACAATATCCTGTACCGAAGCGGAAACAAGGAAATACTGCTGACGAAGACGGAGGCTCTTGCCTTCGGGGTGGTTGTCGGCAGGGTAAAGCACTTTGCTGATAACCTCTGCCATAGCCTTTTCTTCCATAGCTCTCATATAGTCGCCCTGGTTGAACATTGCCATATCGATGCCGTCAACCTTTGCCGACCAGAGGCGGAGCACTGCGGCGCTTTTGCCGTCTTTGCCCGCAACCATCATATCGTAGGGAACGGCTTTGACTGTTTTGCAGTCTTTGAGCTCAACGTGGTGGAAGGGACCTTCCCAGCTGTCTTCAACCGTACCTTCGAATTTAACAAGAACGGTCTTGTCTTCTCTGGGAACAAGCCATACTTCACCGCCGGGGAGCCAGAAATCGGGCATTTCAGTCTGCCAGCCGTCAATGATTTTCTGCTTGAAAATACCGTATTCGTAAAGAATTGAATAACCCATACCTCTGTAGCCCTGATTTGCAAGAGCGTCAAGATAGCAGGCGGCAAGTCTGCCCAGACCGCCGTTGCCCAGACCTGCATCGGGCTCGCAGTCATAAAGCTTTTCAAGCTTAACGCCGAATTTATTCAGAACCTTGCTTGCGGTATCTGTGAGGTTAAGATTATAAAGAGTATTTTTAAGGCTTCTGCCCATAAGGAATTCCATGCAAAGATAGTAAACTCTTTTCTGGTCAGCCTTTTTTGATTTTTCGTCAAATTCTCTGCGTGATGCTCTTACCATATCTCTTGAAATGGTTGCAAGCACTCTGTAGAACTGGTCGTTGGTGGCGTCCTTGGGTGATACGCCGAAAAAGTGAAGGAGCTTTGAGGTTATCATTTCCTCAAGCTTTTTCTGTGTTATTTTTTCGCTCATAGTTTCCTCCGTAAAACAAAACTTTTACAAACGGTAACCGCATATATCAAACGGAATATGAAATTACCGTTTATAAAAGTATTTATAATAGTTTACACTAATTTTTTATAATTTACAATAAAATTTTTACAAATAGTTAACTTTCGCGGGTTGTACGGTATAGAAAATTGTTGTATAATCAATAATAACTTTTGTAATATTTAACAACAGAGGTAAAAATAATGCAATTTTTCAACGGATATTTTTATCCCGACGAGCTTCTTGTAAGAAAAAGAAAAGAAAAACGCGAGCTGAAATATATCGGTTGCTTTGTCGGCGGAGCGGTTTTGCTTTACGTTTTTCTTCAGCAGCTTCTTTCGCTTACCGTTTATATCGATGAAATTTACTATGCTTACGGCACAAGCGCTGCTTTCCGCGGAGCCTTCAGTATAATACTTTCAATCATCGGTTTGTTCATTCCGTTTCTTATTGCGGGAAGATTCATAAAGAAAAAAACGGGACGGGAATTTATGTGTTTCGGTAAGCCCGTCAGTTATTCGCTGATGTTTTCAGCAGTGTTTTCAGGCTTTTTTATCTGCCTTATAGGAAACTATGCAACCGACGTTTTCGTTACCTTTGCCGAGTCTGTCGGCATTGAACTTTCATCGCCCGACTTTGAAATACCCGAAGATACTTTCAGCAGAATAATTTATGCTCTTTCGGTTGCGGTTGTGCCTGCAATCGTTGAGGAATTCGCCTTCAGGGGAGCGGTGATGCAGCCATTGAGAAAATACGGCGACCGGTTTGCAATCATAGCCTCTTCGCTTGTTTTCGCTTTGCTTCACGGCAACCTTATTCAGGCACCGTTTGCACTTATTGCGGGCATCGGAATGGGTTATGCCGTATGCATCACAAACAGCATCTGGACAGGTGTTATAATCCATTTTCTCAACAATCTTTATTCGGTTCTGATAAGCTTTCTGATTGCCGATATTCCCGATGAAGATATGCTCAACAAACTCTATCTTCTTATTACTTTCTCGCTCTATGCGTTTTCGATTCTCGGCTCGGTAGTGTTCATTATTCTCAAAAGACGCAGAAAGCTTAAAAAATCGGCATCGGTGCTTTCCGCAACGGAAAAATACAGCGCTTTGTTTATCAACCCGCCGATAATCATTGCATTTATAATTATGCTCATTCAGATAGCCGATTATGTTGATTTTGCAAACTGAATATGCAAAAAAGCGGAGCTCAGAGCTCCGCTTCTTTATTTCAGCTTATTATAGATTTCATTTATTGCGCCTTTGTTTTCGTCAACGTGAAAATTTTCGATTTTTTCTTCAATTCTTGAAGTGTTTTCTGAGGCATAGAGTTCGTTTATGCAAACAGTTCTGTAGTTGGCGTAAACGCTGTCACCTTTTTCTTTGAGGTTCTCTTTGAAAACGGCGAAAACGCAGTCGTCATAACGGATTATCTGCACCGTTGAGTCTTCCTGACTGTAAACTTTATCAAAGAATCCTTTGGGATATCCGTCGGAATCTTTCTTGAGAACAACCGTTCCCGAAGCCGAATATCCGAGCGTCTTTACCGCGTCCGAAAAGCCTTGAGAAGTGCCTGCCGATTGAGCGGAAAGAGCCTCAAATTTTGTTATAAGCTCTGCGATTTCAAGCTGTGTCATAGGCGAAGAGCCGTCGGCGGTATTGAAATAAACGCAAACCGTGTTGAACGAGGTGTAATTTTCGTAAAAATATGATTTTATTTTTTCTTCTGCGGCCGCATCGTCAGAGCCTTTGTCGTAAAGTTCCGTAAAAATAACGTCCTCGTATTTGTCGGCGGTGCAGATTTTCGTTACGGTCTGCTTTGAAACGCCGATGCTGTTATAGTGGTTTGCAAAACGCATCCAGATGTTGTTTACTTCCTGCGAAACCGCAACCTTTTCGGCGGCGGAGAGAGTCAGCTCCATTTTTGAAAACTCGGTGTTGACATAAAGATATCGCTTGCACTCGTCAACAGCCGCATTGCAAAGCTCTTTCTGTGAAGCTTCTTCTTTGAGACCGTAGTCCTGAGGTCTGGATATAACTTTATCAAGAAAATAGGTGTAGATTTCTTCGTTTATTCCCGTGCCCTCAACGGTAAGAGCGAAGCTTTTTTTATCTTTTTTGCAGGATGCAAACGAAAGAAGCATCATAACGGCAAGCAAAGACGCGAATATTTTTTTCATCAGAAGCAGTCCTTTTTGTTGGAATAAACCGATTATAGCACAGTTACCGGCTTTTATCAATGTTAAAAATTTTATGACAAAAAATTTAAAAAATATCTTTATTCTTTTAAATTTATGCGTTATAATGAATTGTATTTTATTTTTGGAGTTGAAAACAATGGAAAAAATCAGACTTTTGATCGCAGGAGAAGAATATAATCTTTCAACAGACGACGATCTTGATTACGTTGCACAGCTCGGCAAAGAGCTTGATGAAAAAATCACAAATCTTATGCACGCAAACTCAAGAATTTCCGTAACACAGGCGGCAATCGTTACCGCTCTTGAATATGCCGATGCGGCAAAAAAATGCGAGGATACCGCAGAAAATCTCCGCACACAGATTCAGGAATATCTTGAGGATGCCGCAAGAGCAAGAACAGACGTTGAAATTTTAAGACGTGAGTCCGAGAGACTCAGCAAAGAGCTTGCAGCTCTCAAATCGGCAAAATAAAAATGGCTGCTGAAATTCTTGCTCCCGCAGGGAGCTTTGAATCGCTGACTGCCGCGGTAAGATGCGGTGCAAACGCGGTTTACCTTGGCGGCAAGGCGCTCAACGCAAGACGCAACGCTTCAAATTTTTCTGATGAAGAATTGAAGAGGGCGGTTGATTATTGCCACAAAAGAAACGTCAGGGTTTATCTTACACTCAACACGCTTGTCAGCGACGGAGAAATTCAAACAGCATACGAAGCAGTAAAAAGTGCTTGCGAAGCAAACGTTGACGCACTTATTTTGCAGGATACAGGACTCGCCGCCATTGTGCGTCGGGTCTCTTTGTCTATGCCTATGCACGCATCAACGCAGATGTCGGTGCAGAGCATTGAAGGAATAAAAACCCTTGAAAAACTTGGCTTTTGCAGAGCGGTTTTGCCCCGTGAGCTTTCTGAAAAAGAGATTGCCGCCATTTCGGCTCAGACCGATATGGAGCTTGAATATTTCGTTCACGGAGCGCTGTGTATGTGCGTTTCGGGTCAGTGCCTGATGAGTGCGGTACTCGGCGGAAGAAGCGGCAACAGGGGCCTCTGCGCCCAGCCGTGCCGTCTGCCCTTCGGGGTAAATAAAAAGGGCGGCAATAATCTCAGCCTTAAAGATTTATCACTTGTTGACGAGCTTGACAGACTTGAAAAAGCGGGGATCTGCTCTTTCAAAATTGAAGGCAGAATGAAGCGCCCCGAATACGTTGCGGCGGCGGTAACCGTATGTAAAAACAGTCTTGACGGCATACGTGACGAGGCTCTCAATTCGTCGCTTCAGGCAGTTTTTTCACGCTCGGGATTTACCAAAGGATACTTTGAAGGCAAGCTTGGCCGCGATATGTTCGGCATCCGCCGCAAGGAGGACGTTGAAAACGCATCAAACACCGTTTTTGGTGATTTGCAGAAGCTTTATGCGAAAGAAAATCCGCTTATTCCCGTTGAAACCGAATTTGAATTTGATGCTGAAAAACCGATGAAGCTTACTGTTTCAGCGATGGGCAAAACGGTTTCGGTACAGGGCAGAATTCCGCAGAAAGCGCTCAACAGAGCTGTTTCCCGCGGAGAGCTTGAGGAAAGGCTTTCAAAGCTCGGTGGCACACAGTTTTATATTAATACAATAAATATTGCGTATTCCGACGGACTTTTCGCTTCGGCGGGTGAGCTGAATGCACTCCGCCGTGAAGCAATTGAAAAGCTCGAAACCGCAATAGCGGAAAGCGGAGAAAAGGACGTTGAAGAGCTTGAAAACGGCATCGGCAGACATTTCGCAGAGAAGTCTGAAACTCACGCAAGATTTTTTGATGAGCGACAGATTCCCGAAAACCTCGGCGGCGTTTCGAGAGTGATTATTCCTCTTGAAACAAGCGGCGAAACCGCAAAACGTCTTTGTGAAAGCGGAATTGAGGTTGCGGCAGAGGTGCCCGCGGCAGTATTTTCAAACGCGGAAAAATACGTTGCGGATTTAATCCGACTCAAAGAATACGGAGTCCGCCTTGCGTGGGTTTGTAACCTCGACGGAATCGGTATTGCTCAAAAGGCGGGTATTCCGTTTGCAACGGGCTTCGGAATGAATATATATAACAGCTTTGCAATTGAAGAGATGAAAAATCTCGGCGCAAGGGACAGCCTTCTTTCGTGCGAAATCGCATTGAACCGTGCAGCATATCTCGGCGGAGAATTGCCCAGAGGCATTATGGCTTACGGAAGAATTCCGCTTATGATGACCCGCAACTGCCCCGTAGCCAACGAAATAAGCTGTGCGGAATGCGGCAGAGAAAGCGTGCTTGTTGACCGTATGGGCGTTGAGTTTCCCGTCAGATGCAAAAACGGTGTCAGCTACGTACTCAACTCAAGACCTCTCTGGCTCGGAGACAAGCAGGAGGATATCAGAAACGCCGATTACAGTCTGCTTTATTTTACAACTGAAAGCAAATCTCAGGCAGAGCAGATAATTGCGGATTTTGCCGCAAAAAAGGCTCCGACGGGCGAATTTACAAGGGGTTTATACTATAAAGGCGTGCTTTGATAAAAATTTTTCAGTCTATATCTTCGGTTTGCAGCATCAAAATCGTCAAAAAACCACAATATCTATATAATACATTATATATCTGTTTCGGCAATGTAAATAAAAATGAAAAAAAGTGCTTGACTGCGGCGGTTGAATGTGATAATATATTTCTACCTCTGCAGGAGGGTTCTTTTTTTGTGCCCAAAAACAATTTGTTACGCAGAGGGAGGCTTGAGCTTTGGTTCAAGTTGCCTGATAGACTTGATCCGGGCTAAAAATTCCGATTAAATGGAGGTGCCGCACATGGCTGCTAACGGTAAAAGAGTAAAAATCACACTTTCTTGCACCGAATGCAAACAGCGCAATTACAACACAATGAAAAACAAGCAGAACACACCTGACAGACTTGAAATGAACAAGTATTGCCGTTTCTGCAGAAAACACACTGTTCACAAAGAAACAAAGTAAGCGGGAGGTAAAAACCTATGGCTAAAAAGGAAGTATCCCAAGCAGCAGAAAAGGTTGCCGCCGCTGAAAAGAAAAACAACAAAAAGCCTGCCAACCCTAATGGCAATTTCTTTGTAAGAGCCGGCAAGGCAATCAAAAAATTCTGCAAAGACCTCAAGGGTGAAATCAAGAAGATTGTATGGCCTGATGCTAAAACAGTATTCAAGTCAACAGCAGTTGTTCTTGTTGTTGTTCTTATTGTAGGTCTTGTTATCTTCGGTATTGACACAGGTTTAAGTAAGGGTATTTCTCTTCTTGAAGGTCTTGCCGAAAAGACAGCCACCGCTGAAGCAACAACTAAGGTTGCAGCAGCAATCAGCGCAGGTGCTGAACAGTTCTTCTTGGGTTAATCCCTGGGAGGTAGTTCACAATGGCTGAAACAAGGTGGTATGTAGTTCATACCTATTCAGGATATGAAAACAAGGTTGCAACCAACATCGAAAAGATGGTTGAAAACCGCAAAATGCAGGATCAGATTCTTGAAGTCAAGATTCCTACCGAAATCGTAACTGATGTTGAGAAAAAGAAAGAGGTTGAGCGCAAGCTTTTCCCCGGCTACGTTCTCGTTAAGGTTGCAGTTTCGCCCGATAAGGATAATCGCCCCGCAATGAGCGATGAAACCTGGCTTTTAATCCGCAACACCAGAGGTGTTACAGGATTTGTTGGTCCTGAAAACAAAGCAATCCCCCTTACCGACGAAGAAGTTATCAGGCTCGGCGTCGAGAAGAGAAGCGTTGAAGTTTCCTATAATGTTGGCGACACAGTTAACATCATCGATGAAATTTTTGACGGCTTTACGGGCATTGTTGAGGAAATCGACGTTGACAACAATATGGTTAAGGTTACGGTTTCCGCACTCTTTGGCAAAGAAACAACCGTTGAGCTTGAACTTGACCAGGTTGAGCTTGCCGAATAATCACGGTAATTTGAGGGTCATAACCCTTTCAAATTTAGCATCCTTAGCGATGCAGTCGGTGTGATAAAGACATCGGCTTCGTGGGAGGAGCAAAATTTTAAGAATGCTCCGCAATTTACCACATTATATTGGAGGTTTTAATTATGGCACAGAAAGTTGTTGGCTTAATTAAGTTACAGATTCCCGCAGGTAAGGCCACTCCGGCTCCCCCTGTAGGTCCTGCCCTCGGTCAGCACGGCGTTAACATTATGTCCTTCACAAAGGAATTCAATGAACGCACAAAGAACGATATGGGTCTTATCATCCCTGTTGTTATCACAGTTTACGCTGACCGTACATTCTCATTCATCACAAAGACACCCCCTGCAGCAGTTCTTATCAAGAAGGCTTGCGGAATCGAAAGCGGTTCAGGTGTTCCCAACAAGACAAAGGTTGCTACAATCACAACTGAGCAGGTTCGTAAGATTGCTGAGCAGAAGATGCCCGACCTCAATGCTGCAAGTGTTGAAGCAGCAATGAGCATGATCGCCGGTACTGCACGCAGCATGGGCGTTAAGGTTGCTGACTAATCAGTCGCAACAGTGGGAGGAAAAATCCGATTTAACCACATGATTGGGAGGAATTAATTAACATGAAACACGGAAAGAAATATATCGACAGTGCTAAGCTTGTAGATAAAGCAGCTCTCTACGAGCCCATGGAAGCACTTGAGCTTGCTGTTAAAACAGCAAGTGCAAAATTTGACGAAACAGTTGAAGTTCACGTTCGTCTGGGTGTTGACTCACGTCACGCTGACCAGCAGGTTCGCGGCGCGGTAGTTCTCCCCAACGGCACAGGCCGTACAGTAAGAGTTGCAGTGTTCGCTAAGGGCGCAGATGCTGACGCAGCAGCTGCAGCAGGCGCAGAAGTAGTTGGCGCTGAAGACCTTGTTGCTAAGATCCAGGGCGAAGGCTTCATGGATTTTGACGTATGTATCGCAGCACCCAACATGATGGGTCTCGTTGGTCGTCTTGGTAAGGTTCTCGGTCCCCGCGGTCTTATGCCCAGCCCCAAGGCAGGTACAGTTACACCCGACGTTGCTAAGGCAGTTACAGAAGCTAAGGCAGGTAAGATTGAATACCGTCTTGATAAGACAAACATCATCCACTGCCCCATCGGTAAGGTTTCATTCGGCGCTGCAAAGCTCGAAGAAAACTTCACAACTCTTCTTGACGCTATCATCAAGGCTAAGCCCGCAGCAGCAAAGGGTCAGTACATCCGTTCATGCGTAGTTGCTACAACAATGGGCCCCGGCGTTAAGCTTAACCCCAACAAGGTTGGTTCAGCAACAGAGGCATAATTTTTTCAAAATAATGCTTGACACACTCAGAAAAGTGTGTTATCATAACCAAGCTGTTCTTTTTAAGACAGCAGGTGCTTTTCGCATAAAGGTTTTTTAACCGCCTGCCGAGAGAGGATGCATACAAAAGTTTATCTTTAAGTATGTTATGCCCTTTCTGCGGTTTTGCGGAAAGGGCTTTAATTTATTGTATATAATCCACATGGAGGTGAAAATATGCCTAGCGCAAAAGTTTTAGAGCAAAAGAAACAGATAGTTGCCGATCTTACCGAGCAGCTTCAGAATTCAGTTGCAGGCGTTGTTGTTGACTACAAGGGTATCAACGTTGCTGACGATACAAAGCTTCGTAAGGAGCTTCGTGAAGCAGGCGTAAAATACACCGTTGTTAAGAATACACTTCTCGGCCTTGCTGCTAAGAATGTTGGTCTTGATGACCTTTCAAGCGTTCTCGAAGGCACAACAGCTATTGCTATCAGCCCCGAGGATCACACAGCAGCTGCAAGAATTCTTTCAAAGTTTGCTGACACTCACAAGAACTTCTCCGTAAAGAGCGGTTATCTTGACGGTAAAGTTGTTGACGCAGCAACAATCGACTCACTTGCAAAGCTTCCCACAAGAGAAGTTCTTCTTGCAACAGTTTGCAACGCATTCAATGCACCCATCTCAGCTTTCGCACGTGCTATCCAGGCTATTGTTGATAAGAACGGCGAAGCAGCTCCTGCTGCTGAAGAAGCACCCGCAGAAGCATAATTACATTTTAATCTAAAAACTATTTATTTAAATTGGAGGAAAATAAAATGGCATCAGAAAAGATCGCAGCAATGATTGAAACAATCAAAGAACTTACAGTACTTGTGCTTTCAGAGCTCGTTCACGCAGTAGAAGAAGAATTCGGCGTATCAGCTGCAGCTGCAGTTGCAGTTGCTGCTCCCGTTGACGGTGGCGCTGCTGCTGCTGAAGAAAAGACAGAATTCGACGTAATTCTTGCTGAAGTAGGCGCAGAAAAGATCAAGGTTATCAAGGTTGTTCGTGAAATCACAGGCCTCGGCCTTGCAGAAGCAAAGGCAGTTGTTGACGGCGCTCCCAAGGCTCTCAAAGAAGCTATCTCAAAGGATGACGCTGAAGCAATCAAGGCTAAGCTTGAAGAAGTTGGCGCAAAGGTTGAAATTAAATAATTTAACTTTTGTAAAAACATTTTTGCAAAACAAAACCGCTATGCAGGCAACTGCACAGCGGTTTTTTGTTGTTTTCCGAATATAAAATAAAAAGGACGGCACCGCCGTCCTTTTTGTTTGATTAATAATATCTGTAGCTTGCGATTACCTTGCCGAGGATGACAACCTCATTTACGATAATCGGCTGGTATGCATCGTTTTCGGGCTGAAGTCTGAAATGGCCGTTTTCTTTATAGAAGGTCTTAACGGTAGCTTCGTCTTCGATAAGCGCAACAACAATTTCGCCGTTTTTGGCTGTGGGGGTTCTTTCAACGATTACAATATCGCCGTCAAGAATACCTGCCCAGAGCATACTTTCGCCCTTAACCTTGAGTGCGAAAAGCTCTTTATCCTGTGCGCCGGGCATTGAAAACGGAAGATAGCCTTCAATTTCCTCAACGGCAAGAATGGGCATACCCGCCGTAACTGTTCCGAGCACGGGAACGTGGGTTACGTTATCTGCCTGACCGACGATTTTGATACATCGCTTAAGCATGGGAGGGCGCTGAATATAGCCCGCTGCTTCAAGGGCATCAAGGTTAACCTGTACCGATGAAGTTGAACGCAGACCTACTGCCGCACCGATTTCACGTACGCTGGGAGTCATATTATCCTTTGCTCTTTCAAGAAGAAATTCGTAAATCTTCTGCTGAATGGGAGTAATAGGCTTCATAAGCATCCTCTTTTCCTTTGAGCAAAAGCTCAAAAATTTAATTTATAATTCAAAAACGGAATTAAAACTCGGTTTTTATACCTTTCCACGGCTATTATAGCACAAATGTTCAGAAAATGCAAACATTTGTTTGATATTTTTCAAAAAATTTTTCATAATATTTGAAATTTTTGAAACCTATGGTATAATTACGTTATAAATCAATAAGGAGCGACTATGACGGACACTAACGTAAAAGTTAATACACAGTCAGGTCAGGGCAAAAGAAAGAAGATAATTGCTCTGGCTCTGGTGATTATTGTCTTTATCGGTATAGCTGCGGGAGTGCTGATTGCAAGGGATGGCATTCTGTTTAAGGTTGCGATTGAATGCTCGGTTAAAAAGGATTTTGCCACAGCTGAGGAATATGCCGAAAAAGTCGGAACAAAAAAAGGAAAGTATCTGCGTGAATACATAAATCTGAGGCAAGATATTAATGAGCATTATCCTGAGCTTCTTTCTGATTTTGATGAGGAGTTGCTTGAACAGTGGCATAAAATCAGCAGCGAGCTTTATGAAAACAGGGATTATTTCGGAGTTGAAATTGCAAGGGATATATACAATATAGATATGCGTCTTGACGGAATTCTGCAGACTGTTGAGTTTTATAAAAAGCTTGACCCTCAGATTTCAAACGTTTTTGAAATATTCAACGAAGTTAACCGTCTTTATACAAAAGGTGATGACGGTTACTACGTTACTTTTACAATAGCAGATGAATTTGCAAAAATCGATAAATGGGATTCCGATATTGCAGAGATTTCGGAGTTTGCAAAGAAAATGTATAACGGAGAAAGTGCGTATCTTCTCAACTATTTTATCAAGGAAGCCGAGGCTGAAAGTGCAGAGTTGCGCGCTTCAATGGAAGGCTTTCTTGAGCTCGGTTACACCGAAACCGACCAGGTAAGAGCCACGGGTACGGGCGTCAAGCGTTTCCCTGACGTCAGAAACAGCGACGGTGAGGCGGTTAATCTTCAGAATGCGCAGAACTACAAAAAATATATGCTCGAGGGGCTCTGCAGAGCGCTGATTGAAGCTCTGGGTGAGTTCTACGTTCTTTAATTTACAAACTGTTTATTGACAATTAAAAGAAAATATGTTAGTATTTTCAATGTTAAAGGGGAGTAGCTTAACGACTCCGTCCGAGCAGATTGTCAACAATCGTTGCATTTTTAATGCTTCTGGCAATCTCCCAGTTATGGAAGCAAGACCTTTGACAGAGAAATCCGTTCTCTGTCAGGGTCTTTTTTATATTTTAAAATCCTAATATACAGAGAACAAATATCTTGAAAGGATTGATTTAATGAAGTTCTATCTGGAACAGGTTGACAAGGTTTTTGGCCACGTTAACAGCTCTGAATCAGGTCTGACTTCCGCAGAGGCAGAAAAAAGACTTGCCGAAAACGGAAAGAACAAGCTTGATGAAGGCAAAAAGAAAAGTATGCTTGCACGTATTGGCGAGCAGCTTTCCGACCCGATGATCATCATTCTTATTGTTGCTGCATTTATTTCGGCAATCACAGAATGGTTTGAACACGGTCATTTTCAATTCGTATTCCCCACAGACACAGTAATTATTCTTATCGTTGTTGTTATCAATACAGTTCTCGGCGTTGTTCAGGAGAGCAAGGCGGAAGCCGCAATTGAAGCGCTCCAGGAAATGTCGGCTGCGATGTCCAAGGTTATCCGTGACGGAAAGCTTGTTTCGGTAAGAAGCGAAGACCTTGTTGTTGGTGACGTTATTATTCTTGAAGCAGGCGACGCAGTTCCCGCTGACTGCCGTATTTTTGAAAGTGCAAGCATGAAGATTGAAGAAGCTGCACTTACTGGCGAATCTGTTCCCGTTGATAAGATTGTTGCTCTTCTCAAGGGCGGCGATAACGGTGAAGTTCCCCTCGGCGACAGAAAGAACATGGCTTATATGGGCTCAACCGTTGTTTACGGCAGAGGCAAGGCTGTTGTTGTAGGCACAGGTATGAACACCGAAGTGGGTAAGATTGCTGACGCTATCACACAGGCTGAAGAGGGTCAGACTCCTCTCCAGATCAAGCTTTCACAGCTTTCAAAGATTCTCACAAAGCTCGTTCTCGGTATATGTGTTGTTCTTCTTGCATACCAGATGATTATGGCATATTTCGGCGAAGGCATCTCATTCAACATCTTCCTTGAGAGCTTTATGGTTGCCGTTTCTCTTGCGGTTGCCGCTATCCCCGAAGGTCTTGCCGCTGTTGTTACAATCGTTCTTTCAATCGGCGTTACAAATATGTCGAAGAAAAATGCAATTATCAGAAAGCTTACAGCCGTTGAAACCCTCGGCTGTGCACAGATAATCTGCTCAGACAAAACAGGTACTCTTACTCAGAACAAGATGACCGTTGTTGACCATTACGGCGACGACGAAGCTCTTATTGCAAAGGCTATGGCTCTTTGCTGCGACGCTGAAATCGACAGCGAAGGCGTTGTAACAGGCGAGCCCACAGAGGCGGCCCTTGTTTACTATGCAAACGAGCTTGGTCTTAACAAGAATGACCTTGTTGCAAACAACCCCAGAACAGGCGAAGCTCCCTTCGATTCAGGCAGAAAGATGATGTCAACCGTTCACAAGAATGCAGACGGCATCGTTCAGTATACAAAGGGTGCTCCCGACGAAATCCTCAAGAAGTGCACAAGCGCTATTATTAACGGTAAGGTTGTTCCCTTCACCGAAGAAATCAAGGCTGCTGTTCTTGCCGATAACAAGAGAATGGCTGACAAGGCACTCCGTGTTCTTGCGGTTGCATATAAACCCTATGACAGCGAGCCCTCGGATTACGCTCCCGAAGCTCTTGAAAACAACCTTATCTTCATCGGTCTTACAGGTATGATTGACCCTGCCCGTCCCGAAGTTAAGGCTGCTATTGAGGAATGCCGCTCAGCAGGTATTACTCCCATTATGATCACAGGTGACCACAAGGATACAGCTGTTGCAATCGCAATTCAGCTTGGTATCATAGAAGACGCTTCAGGCGCAATCACAGGTGCTCAGCTTGACGAAATCAGCGACGAAGACTTTGCTGAAAGAGTTACCGAATTCAGAGTTTATGCACGCGTTCAGCCCGAGCATAAGACAAGAATTGTTAACGCTTGGCGTGCAAGAGGTATGATTACCGCTATGACGGGCGACGGCGTTAACGACGCACCCTCAATCAAGAGTGCAGATATCGGCGTAGGTATGGGTATCACAGGCACGGACGTTACAAAGAACGTTGCCGATATGGTGCTTGCAGACGATAATTTCGCAACAATTGTTTCCGCTGTTTCAGAAGGCAGAAGAATTTACGATAACATCAGAAAGGCTATTCAGTTCCTTCTCGGCTCAAACCTTTCCGAAGTTCTTTCAATCTTTACTGCAACAATTCTTAATTTCACAATCCTTAAGCCTGTTCATCTTCTTTTCATCAACCTTGTTACAGACAGTATTCCCGCTCTTGCTCTCGGCCTTGAAAAGCCCGAAAGAGACATTATGCAGAGAAAACCCAGAAACAGCAAGGAAGGCGTTTTCGCAGGCGGTATGGGCTTTGACGTATTCTATCAGGGCGCACTTGTTACAATTCTTACACTCGCTGCGTTCTTCATCGGTGAATTCCTTGAACACGGTCAGTGGCACTTTATGAATATTGCAAACAGCGAAGAAGGTATGACAATGGCATTCCTCACAATGTCAATGTGCGAAATCTTCCATTCATTCAATATGCGTTCACAGAGAGGCTCTGCAGTGGCAATGAGCTTCGGCCAGAAGTCGCACAATGTTGTTCTTTATGCAGCGATGGCAGCTTCACTTCTTCTCACAACTGCAATTATTGAAATCCCCGTTCTTGCAGAAGCATTCAGCTTTACTCACCTTGACCTTAAGGCATACGCTATTTCAATCGGTCTTGCATTCCTTATCATTCCGATTGTTGAAGTTATCAAGGCAATCCAGAGAGCGGCAGCAAAGAAAAAGGCATAATATAATAAAGAAAGCCCGGCGGAATTCCGTCGGGCTTTAATTTTAAAGAAAAAGCTTGGTGTTTAACGCACCAAGCTTTTTAAGTAATCAGATCATTACGTTGGGGTCAACAACGTATTTGTCGGTGAGAATCTTAATGAAGTCAATAAGAGCAAGAATTCCGCCGATACCGCAGCAGAGTGAAGTTACGATTTTTACGATACCTTTCTTCTGCTCGCCAAGCATAAAGTTGTGAATTCCGAGACCACCGAGGAAGAAGCAGATAAGAGCCATTGTCATCTTATCCTTACCGTTGAGGTAAGCACCGGGAATAGCACCGTTATAAGCTGCACCGTTATTAGCTGCACCGTTGTAATTGGGAGCGGCAGGAGCTACAGCAGCACCGCAGGTAAGACATACAGCAGCACCGGGAGTTACAGCAGCACCGCAGTTGAAGCAGAAGCCTGTGCCATAGCCGGCTGCAACGCCGCAACTTGTGCATACGGCAGCATTGGGATTAATGGGAGCACCGCAATTTTTACAAAACATATATATATTCCTCCAAGCTTTTTTTTGATGATATCATATCAGCGACTATTTTGTCAATAAAGAAAAGGATAAAATACAATTATTATTATTTTGTCGGAATATAAAAAGGAGGCGGATAAAAACATATTACAAAAATTCATTGCGTAATTTAGGCAAATTCACAAAAATTTTTTGTAAATTAAAAGTGAGCATTTGCTATGAAAAAACGAGAAAAAACGAGCATTTGCGAGATTGTGAAATGTAAATTAAAAAATTCAAAAAAACCTATTGACAACTTTGCTCCCTTATGATAATATATGCAAGCACGAAAAAATTAAATCGGAGGAAATGTTATGTCTACTTATATGCCTAAAGCGGGCGATATCACCCGTAAGTGGTATGTGATCGATGCAGCAGGTAAGCCCATGGGTAAAGTTGCTGTTGAAGCTGCAAGACTTCTTCGCGGCAAGCACAAGCCCATCTTCACTCCTCATGCAGACTGCGGTGATCACGTTATCATCATCAACGCTGAAAAAGCTGTTCTTACAGGCAACAAGCTTGATCAAAAAATGTACTATCATCACACAGGCTACATCGGCCATCTCAAAGAGGTAAAATACAGCACTCTTATGAAAACAAGAGCTGATTTTGCTATGACTCTTGCTGTTAAGGGTATGATCCCCGACACAGTTATCGGCCGTAAGGCTCTTACAAGACTTCGCGTAGTTAAGGGTGCAGAGCACGCTCACGCAGCCCAGAAGCCCGAAGTTTGGGAATTTTAAGAAAGGGAGGCTATAAATAATGTACGATTCAAATCCTTATTTCTATGGTACAGGCCGTAGAAAGAGCTCAGTTGCCAGAGTACGTGTTTATGCAGGTACAGGCAAAATCATCATCAACGACAGAGAAATTGACGATTATTTCGGTCTTGAAACACTTAAGCTTATCGTTCGTCAGCCTCTCACACTTACAGGCACAACAGAGAAGTTTGACATCATCTGCCGTGTAGGCGGCGGCGGTGTAACAGGCCAGGCAGGTGCTATCCGTCACGGTATTTCACGTGCTCTTCTTCAGTACGATGAAAACCTTCGTTCAACCCTCAAGAAGGCAGGTTTCCTTACCAGAGACCCCAGAATGAAGGAAAGAAAGAAGTACGGTCTCAAAGGCGCTCGCCGTGCACCTCAGTTCTCAAAGAGATAATTTATCCCGAATGGGGATTATCGAAAACCCTTGGAATCTCAACGGTTCCAAGGGTTCTTTTCTTTTTTGGAATGCTTCCCAATGTCAATAATTAAGAAAAAACACAGATTCGGCGGTTAAACCGAACCTGTGTTTTCTTTGTTCAAACAGTCTTTATCCGTTCCACACGAGTGAAGCGGGCTTTTCGGATACGTTCTTAGCATCAACATCGCAGCAAATCTTAATCAGCTCTTCAGGGCATCTGTCGGGTGCGATGAACGGAGCGGGACGGTCTGTTTCTCTTATCTGAAAAAGGCAGCTCATACCCATAGTTTTTTTATCGGAAACGTCGTGGAATTTGCTTAGTTGATCAGACTTTGAATATATCTATCCAACTCTCTCTGATTTTTAATTACAATTACTTTCTTTTTGTATTTTGAAATTATGCCTCTGTACCGTTCTCTTGTTCGTTTTGTTCTTCCGCCCCATAATATCCATTTTGCAAACTCCGAATCGAACTTTTCTTTACATCCTTCAGCCATATCCGGGCGAGTTTCATTTTCATATTGTTTATACCTTCGATAGGCACGGTATAAGCACGAAAATCTGTTAAACAGGAGAAGTATTATAACATCCGCCTCCGCCATGCGACGCTCATAAAACAACTTGGAGTAATTTCCGTCAATGACCCAGGAATCGTGTGTATCTAAAAATTCTTTTGTTATTTTCTTTTTTTCATCCTCACTACGTATTGCCCAATCCGGCAGGAATTGTATGGTATCAAAATGTAAAACATCGATTTGATACAGTTCAGCAAGCTTGCGTGCCAAAG